>CAZNMB010000026.1:0-10513 GCA_964574095.1 uncultured Dehalococcoidia bacterium | reverse complement strand
CAGGGCCAGCGTTGTCGGCCCGACGACAGCGTTGTCCGGGAAGCAGCACGCTAGCTGTCCGACGAGAACAGCGCCTCGGCGAAGTCCTCGGGCGAGAAGGGAGCCAGATCGTCCAGTTCCTGGCCCGTCCCGATGTACCGGATCGGTATGTCAAGCTCGTCACATATGGCGAGCACGATGCCGCCTTTCGCAGTGCTGTCAAGCTTCGCCAGCAGGATGCCGTCCACCTTCACCGCCTCGGAGAAATAGCGAGCCTGGCTCAACCCGTTCTGCCCGGTCGTCGCGTCGAGAACAAGCAGGACCTCAGGATCAGCCTCGGCCTTGTCCACGACCCGCCTGATCTTCTTCAGCTCTTCCATCAGATTGAACTTGGTGTGTATCCGACCCGCCGTGTCGACGACCACGCAGTCGGCATTCTTCCGCGCGCTCTCGAGCGCGTCATAGACGACAGCAGCCGGGTCCCCGCCGGGCTGGTGGGCCACCACCGGCACACCCACACGCTCGCCCCAGATCTTGATCTGGTCGATGGCGGCCGCCCTGAAGGTGTCGCCAGCCGCCAGTATCACCCTCTTCCCTTCCCGCTTGAGTCCATGGGCCAGCTTGGCGATGCTTGTGGTCTTGCCGACGCCGTTGACCCCCACGACCAGTATCACGCCCAGCCGCCCGTTCGGCGAGACAGCCGGCGCCCCCTCCCCCACCTTAAGGAGCGAAACGATCTCCTCCTTCAGAGCGTCCCGCGCCCCGCCCGCCTCCCTGATCTTCTCCTTCTCGACCCTCTCTTTGACCCGCGCGATGAGCTTGGACGTGGTGTTCACGCCCACGTCAGCCGAGATCAGAAGCTCCTCCAACTGGTCCCACAGATCATCCCCCAGCGTCGGACCGTCGAAAAGGTGGACCACCCTGCCCCACCACGCATCACGCGTGCGCTTGATGCCCTGTTCGGTCTTCTTCTTCTCCGCCTTTCTCCAGAAGCCGAGCATACCTCACGCCTCCCCGGTCAGTGTCTCGAGCGCCTCGCGTGCCGCCTCCATCTCCGCAGCGCGCTTGCTGCGGCCGGAGCCCCGGCCCAGAATGGCGTCCCCCGCCATCACCTCCACCGTGAAGACCTTGGCGTGGTCAGGGCCCATTTCCTCGACAGTGCGATAGACCGGCGTCATCCTCCGCTGCGACTGGATGATCTGCTGCAGTCTCGACTTGAAGTCGGCGACGAGCTTGTCCTCGATCGCCCGTTCGAGGTCCTCTCCCAGCACCCCGAGAATGAAGCCGCGCGCCGCGTCCAGTCCCCGGTCAACGAGGACGGCGCCGATGACCGCCTCCAGGGCACAGCTGAGGTTCCTCGGACGCCGGCGGCCCCCGCTGTCCTCTTCGCCGCGGCCCAGGTACAGGTAGTCTCCCAGGCCCAGCGACAGGGCAACCCTGCTCAGCGTTTCGCCCCGCACCAGGGCGGACCTCAGCTTGGTCAACTCGCCCTCCGCCAGATCGGGGAAGCGCCGGAAGATCTCCTCGGCCACCACGAAGCCGAGGACCGCATCACCGAGGAACTCAAGTCTCTCGTTGGATGCCACGGGCGAGGCAGGGCTCTCGTTGATGTAGGACCGATGGACAAGCGCCTGCTGGAGGACAGACTGGTCGCTGAAAGAGAGGTTGAGGAGGGCCTGAAGGCCGGCCAGGTCATTCAAGGCAGCGGAACCCGGTGTAGACTCGACACCATGCCCAGTATGATATGAACATACCCTGTGGTTGTCAAGGAAGCCAGCCTCCCGCCCCCGGTGACCGAACAGGCCCGCCCTCTTCAAACCTGACATTGTTTGCCCTTTCCTCCAATTCTCCTCTCCGCACCCGGGCAACACCTTGACGGCACAAGTATTACTAGCTATTATGCAAATAGTTAGTGTCATGCTAAATGATGTCACGGCACTTACCTTCGTCTTTGCTCCGGCCCGACGAGAGGTGCCCAGATGAAGCGTTATCCGCAGAGAGAGGTCCTGATCCGGCAGATACTCGATCTTTCGGACAGGGCGTTCCGCGAGCTGTTCCCCATATTGCCCAAGGAGTGGCTGCACCTGGACCTCACCATGCCCCAGCTCAAGGTCGTGCTTCTCCTCTTCACGAGCGGCCCGTCGCGGATGAGCGCCATCGCGTCCGAAATGGGATTCAGTATGGCCACGGCCACCGGCGTGGTGGACAGACTCGTCGATCGAGGGCTCGTGCTGCGCGAGGGAGACCCCTCGGACCGGCGCGTGGTCATGTGCCGTCTCTCTGAGGAAGGGGACATGCTGATCAACGGCCTGTGGCAGATGTCTCAGGACCAGCTCGGTGGCATGATGCGGTCCCTGGCCCCGGCGCAGTTGCGGCTGATCGCCCGGGCTCTCGATGCCCTTGTCCAGGCCGGACAGGCGACGCACAGGGACGAGGAGACGGACGATGACTAGCCCAAGGAACGGAACACTGACGGCGCGAGAGAGGGACGTGCTCGCTCTCGCCGGCCGCGGCCTGACCAATCAGGAGATCGCCGACGGTCTCTTCATCTCGGCCCGCACGGTCAAGTGCACGCTGCACCGGGCGTGTGTCAAGCTCGGGGCTCACAACCGGACACAGGCGGTGATGCTGGCCATGAGGGAGGGGGGCCTGCACATTCTCGACATGTTCTCGCTCGACGAGCTCGCGAGTCTGCTGACGTCGATACCGGCGGAGGTCCTCTCCGCCATCTACGAACGCGCGGAGCGGAATGCGATCGCGGGCAGCCTCCCGTCGGTCATTACGAGGTACGAGAAGCCCGGCCGGGACGGGGATCGAGCCAAAGGAGGAGTGGAATGCGTGTGCTAGTGACAGGAGGGGCGGGCCATCTGGGAGTCACCGTCGCCGATGTGCTGCTGAGAGACGGCTTCCAGGTGCGCGTATTCGACCTGGACAACGAGCGTAACCGCGGCAGCGTCAAGGACCTGAGCGGCCGCGCCGAGCTCGTGTGGGGGGACATCACGCGACCCGACTCGGTACGGCAGGCGCTGGAGGACGTGGACCTGGTGGCCCACATGGCCGGCATCCTGCCTCCCGTGGCCTATCAGAAGCCGGACCTGGCCAGGAGAGTCAATGTCGGCGGGACGCAGGTGCTGGTGGACGCGATCAAAGAGAAGGGCGTCCGCATTCCGCTCATGTTCACCTCCTCAGTCGCCGTGTTCGGGCCGACGCCGGGCGCGTCGGAGCCAATCTCCGTGGAGAGGAACGAGCCCAATCCCAAAGGGGCCTACGGCGAGACCAAGCTCGCGGCGGAGAACGTCATCAAAGAGTCCGGGCTTGACTATCTGATCCTGCGCCTCACGGCGGTGATGTACTTCACGCACGAAGTCAGCGACCTCAAGCGGATGTACACCGTACCGCTGGACAACCGGGTCGAGTTCTGCCATCCCGACGACCTTGCGCTCGCGATCCGCAACGCGGTCAGGTCTTTCGACGCGGTGAAGGGCAACACGCTCGTCGTCAGCGGCGGGCCGTCCGAGCGGATGCTGTACAGGGAGATGGTGGGATCGGTGCTGGGTGTCATGGGGCTGCCGCTGCCGCCCGCCGCCAAGTTCACCCGGCAGCCGTACTACCTCGACTGGTATGACACCACCAGGTCGCAGCAGATGCTGCGGTTCCAGCGCAGATCGTTCGCCGACTACCTCGGCGACTACTCCCGGGGGCTGTCCCGGAAATACTCCGCTCTCTTCCTGCCGTTCATGCGCCACGTGGTGTCGCCGCTGTTCGGCAGGGCGGTCGTCCAGTTCATCTGACGACGGCGGGCCGGCGCCGTGCAGGCCCGCTCGCCCGCGGCGAATACGCGAGGAACCAGGGCACGGAGGACTTCGACGCGATGAACACCAGCGGCTTGCGCAACTACGGGCCGGATGATTGCTCATGGGAGCTGTGGCACAGCGGACCGGTCCGCGACTCTGAGAACGTCGTTCTGGTCCACGGCTACAGGCTCCCCCGGGCCGCAAAGAAGGGCAAATGCGACCGGCAGTTCGCCGATCTGGACGGCATGCTGCAGAGCGAGGACGGCCGGTTCAACGTGTGGCAGTTTGAGTACGCGGGCGGCGCCTGGGGCACCGCCGGTCCGGCAGCTACATATGCCTCCAGGCTGGGGGAGGCGATAGCCCGGATCGAAACGCTCACGGGGCACGCCACGTGTTCGATCGTGGCGTACTCATTGGGCGGGATCATCGCCCGGCAGTACATCATCTCCGGAGGCAGGCCCCGAGTGGGCAAGCTGCTGACCCTCGCCACGCCGCACCTGGGCACGCTGAGGTTCCAGCCGTTCAGCCTCAGATGGCCCCGCTTCTTCCCGCAGGCGGCTGCCGAGCTGAGGCCGGACAGCGCGCTGCTCTGGAACCTGAACACTCGAGTCGAAGACTCCGTCCCACCCGAGTTCGCCGCGATCGGCGGGTACTCGCACGGGCACACCGACGGCTTGATCGAGACCGGTTCCAGCAGCCTCGTCAGGGCAAATGACGACGGCTCGGTCGCGGAGAGGCTGTATTTCGCCGCCGTGGACCGGTCGCACCTCGACATCAATCGCATCACCGACAAGAAGGACGAGGTGTACCGGCTCGTGCTCGGCTTCCTGCGCGACGGAGTGGCGGGGATCAGCCGGGTGAGGCCGTCCGAGAGTCCGGGAGACTACGGCGTCTCTTCGTTCCTCACGTTCGCTCTCACGCGGAGACCGACTTGGAGGATGCTGTACCCTTCGGTTGTTGTGCCCGGCACCGGTCGCCGCTACCGGGGGCTGCGGGTCTTCTCGCAGGGCGAAAGGACGGAGGACGGCGCGTACATCTTCACCACGCGACTGCGGCCGGATGACGACGGAGAAGCCGGGATTCGATGCGCGCCGGGGACGTACCTCGCCGTCTCGATTCAGAGGGGCCAGTCACTCGTGGTCAGGCAGCCGATCGAGGCTGGAGTGAACGCGCTCAACGCCCTCCCCCTGGCGGCGGCGTAGCCGCTCCCCACACCCGAGCGCCACCGGACTAGTGTAACAATAGCCTGGTTCTTTCGTTATAGTACTACCAGAGGCAGTCGTTCGGGGAAGCCGGTGCCGCGACACCGCCGACCTCCGTGCAGGCCACGCAGGAGCCCTGACGACGCCAGTACGTGGTCCCGGAGGACGAGTTATGACGACCACAACAAGGCTGGAGAGCCTGATCGAAGAGAAGCGGTCTCTTCAAACGCAGCTCGTGCAGATCCAGGCCATGCTGTACTCGATCGACCACTACATATCGGAAGAGCTGCTGGCGCAGGCTGACCTCAAGGATGATGAGGAGGACGAGCGCTAGCTCTCCTCGCCCGGCTCCTCGGGCCTCTCTTCGCCCTGCTCTTCAGTCTCGCCCATGCTCCGCAGCTTCACACCAAGCCTTGGGATCTCGGAGTAGCCCGACAGCAGCACCGCCGCGGCCACGGAGTCCCACCCTCGAATCGGGCAGTCGCCTCCCCTGACCTCGCTGGTGGCAATGGCGTTCTCCAGCCAGGCCTTGGCATGGGAGAAGCCCTCCATGTTCAGCTCGTCCGGCGGGCCGGCGATGATCATCAGCGCCTTCCTCGCCTGGCATATGTCGCACTCACCGGTCATTCGCAGCGTGGCGGCGTTCCTCACCGCCGTGTAGCACCTCTGCACCGACGTCAGCTGGTCTATGGAGTGCTTCTTCTTGAAGAAGAGCAGCCTGTCGCGGGGCGTCTTGGCCTTTATCTCCGAGTACCCAACGTAGCTGAACCCTTCCCACGAGTTCATAATGTCGGACGCATCGACTACCTTTATGCCGACCTTGTCGTCCGTCTTCTCGCCGGCGCCCAGCAGCAGCGGCAGGGGCTTCACAAGCTCGTAGTTCATCACGCTGTAGCTCGTCCCCATCGAGGCCCCTTCCTTCCGCCAGACGTCGTTGTCGAAGAGTAGAATGCCGTTTGCCTTGCCGTCGATCTCCTGCAGGCACTCCACGGCGTTCGACGTCATCAGCTTCCCTTCGTCTTGGGAAGGTATCACCCCGAGGAAGAATACGGGCGTCTCGTGCGCCTGTCTCAGCTTGGAGATGACGACCGGCGCTGCGCCGGACCCCGTCCCGCCGCCGAGACCGGCGATGACCAGAAACGCGTCTATGTGGTGGATCACCTTCTCCGTGATCGGGTGCATGATCGAATGGATCCAGTGGTTCGCTATTCTCGACCCGACATTGCGGTTGAGGCCGACCCCGTGCCCCTTCACCTCCGTCTGGCCGACAAGGATCCTGTCCTTCATGTCTATAGTCTGCAGGCCCATCAGATCGGCCTGCGCCGAGTTGACGGCAATGGCGAAGGGAACGACGCCCCTGTGGCGGCCCCACTTGCTGTGGTACAGCAGCAGGTCAGCGATCCGTCCTCCCGCCTGTCCGATACCGACGACTCCGACCCTCATTCCGCACCTCCGCTTCAATGGTGTGGTCAGTTGGCCCTTTTCCGGTCACTACCCAACAGTTCCTACCGTTACCTACATTAACCTGCCCGCGACAAAGGGGAATCCCGCTATAGTACCGGTCCGCATAGTGCTTTCGTCACCCGCCGGCGCCTGCGGCCATCGTGCCCCGGTCCACTCGTGTTGACAGCGCTACGCTCGTTTGCTACGCTATCAATCGGCCCCCGCGCACTGTCACGCTGCAGATTCATGGACTTCATGCCGACCCGAACCTCCGAGAGCCTCCGGGAGATAGTCCAGAGCCAGGCGGACTTCATCGTCCGCTGCCAGCTTCCCTCCGGGGCGATCCCCTGGTACCGGGGCCAGATCACGGACCCCTGGGACCACGTGGAGGGCGCGATCGCCCTCGACCTCTGCGGCAGATTCGACGAGGCCGCCGCGGCCTACCGGTGGTCGCGGCGGATGCAGAATGACGACGGCAGTTGGTATTCGGCCTATCGGGACGACAGGCCGCAGGAGAAGGTACGCGACGCCAACTTCGCGGCCTACATCGCCACCGGAACGTGGTTTCACTACGCCGCGACGAAGGACGGCGCGTTCCTGGGCGAGATGTGGCCCGTCGTGGAGAAGGGCGTGGACTTCGCCCTGAGCCTGCAGCAGCCGACCGGGGAGATATGGTGGGCCCTGAGCGAGACGGGCAGCCCCTGGCCGGGCGCGATCCTGACATCGTCGTGCTGCATCTGGCGCAGCCTGAGGAACGGCATCAACGTCTCCCGGGCACTGGGAAGGGACAGGCCCGACTGGGAAGCCGCCGCCGGCAGGCTCCTGAGCGCCGCGCGGGACCCCGGCCTGTTCGACAGGAGGGGGGAGAACAAGCGGCGATACGCGATGAACTGGTTCTATCCCGTCCTTACCGGCGTGATCGACAGTGACGAAGCGAGAGAGCGCATAGACCGGGAGTGGCCCGATTTCGTCATCGAGGGCTGGGGCTGCCGGGTCGCCGCCGACGAGGACGTGACGGCCGTGGCCGAGACCGGCGAGCTGATAATCGCCCTCTGCCGCATCGGGGAGCACGACAGGGCGAAGAGCCTGCTGGACTGGACGCTGCGGCTTCGAGACGACAGGGAAGGCTTCTGCCGCGGTATCAAGCTGCCCGAGCAGGAGCCCTGCCCCGGCGACGATGAGAGGGCCACCTGGACTTCGGCTGCCCTGAACATGGCGATAGCGGCCCTGGCCGGAGGCCCGCCCCCGGCGGGGGACTGAGGTTAGAGAGACTTCTGAGCGGACACAGGCGCAGGGAAACGGGGCCAACGACTTCGTCGGCTACGAGGTCCTCGTGGACTTCATGACGGAGAGGTCGCTCCACGATCTGCCGGGCGACATCGTCGAGATCGGCGCATTCCTCGGCGGCGGCACCGCCAAGCTCGCCCGGTACGCGTGGGGATGCGGCCGGACGGTGTTCGCGGTGGACGTTTTCGACCCTGCCCGCGACGAGACGGCGGACGCCGGCGGCACCAGAATGTGCGACATCTACGCGGCCTTTCTCGATGGCCGCTCTCAGCGGGAGGTATTCCGCGAGACAACGAAGGGGTTCGACAACATCGTCACCATCGACAGGGACTCCAGGGAGGTCGAGTTTCCCCCGGAGCAGCGCTTCATCTTCGGCTTCATCGACGGTAGTCACGACCCCGAGTACGTGCGCAGCGACTTCCTCCTCGTCTGGAGGAACCTCGTCCCGGGAGGCAGCGTCGGGTTCCACGACTACAACTTCGACCTGCCGGAGGTGACGGCCGCGGTGAACCGGCTGGTGGACGAGCGCCACGACGAAATCTCGGAGGTGCGCGAGATCGAAGGTAGACATATCGTTCTCCTGACAAAGAGGTCAAGGTGAACGGGGATGCTTGAAGTGCTTCAGGTCGAGACGACCAACAGGTGCAACGCCCGCTGCATCTTCTGCGCCCACGGCCGCATCGAGAAACGCGGCACCATGACCGACGGGCTGTTCACCAAGATCGTGACGGAGGCCGCGATACTCGATCCGCCGCCGCGGACATTCATCCCCATGCTCACCGGCGAGCCCTTCCTCGACCCTCAGATCACGGACAGGATCGCGGAGGCGCGCGCGGCGCTGCCCCGGACGGCGATCCATCTCTACACCAACGGCAGCCTGCTGACGGAGGAGCTGGTCCGGAAGCTTGCCGAGGTGCCCGACTTCCGGCTCAACATCTCGGCCAACGGGGCTTCCGCGGAGACCAGGAGGCGGCTGACCGGGCTCGACGACTACGCCGAGGTGGCGCGGATGATCGACTACGTGGATGCCCTGCGCATACCGCATACCGTCTCGCTCGTCCAGCATCCCTCCATCAGCGGCGAGGAAGAGGAGGCCTTCAACCGCACCTGGGGGCGGGCGACCTCCGGCACCTCCAGCCGGGAGCCGTACGTGTTCCAGCACCTGAACTTCGCCGGGCTGACCTGCGTCTGCGACGAGAACAACTTCAGCCGCTGCATCCACGCCACCAGCCACATGACCGTCCTCTGGGACGGCAGGGTGAACCTGTGCTGCATGGACCCGCTGGGCAGGGCGGTGTTCGGGGACCTGAACGATGAGACGGTGGCCGGGGTGTGGTTCTCCGAGGGACGGCAGCACTACGTCACGATGCATGAGGCGGGCCGGGGGACCGAGTGCGACGTGTGCCGCGACTGCAACATCTTCAGCATCTGAACCGCGACCGGGCCGCCCTTTGATTTGCGCTCGAACTACGGCCTATAATAGGTATCGTGGGGCCTGCGCCGCAGTTCGTTGTCTAGATTCGGAGTGGACCTATGAGCGTCGTCGATTGCATCGGGAATACGCCTCTTGTCGAGCTGACCAACCTCGACGGCAACACCGGGGTCAGACTCATGGCCAAGCTGGAGGGAAGCAACCCGGGAGGCTCGGTCAAGGACCGCCCCGCGTTCTACATGCTGAAGAAGGCCATCGAGTCGGGAGAGTTGCGTCCGGGCAAGGTCATCCTTGAGCCCACCTCGGGCAACACGGGTATCGCGCTGGCGATGATCGGCGCTTCCCTGGGCTACACGGTAGAGTTGACGATGCCCGAGTGCGTCAGCATCGAGAGGCAGCGCGCCATCGAAGCCTTCGGCGTGCACATCCACCTCACGCCCGGAGACGAGTCCACGGACGGCGCTATCAGGCGGGCGCACGAGCTGCTGGCGGCGGACCGGGACCGGTACTACATGCCGAACCAGTTCGAGAACCCGCACAACGTCCTCTCTCACTATGAGACCACCGGCCCCGAGATCTGGGCCCAGACGAGCGGCGAGGTGGACGTCTTCGTCGCCGGCATGGGCACAACGGGGACGCTGATGGGAGTCTCCCGGTACCTGAAGGAGCGCAAGCCCTCGGTGCGAATCGTCGCCGTGGAGCCCGGCCTGGACCACAAGATACAGGGGCTCAAGAACATGACGGAGTCCATGGTCCCCGGCATCCTGCGCGAGGATGCCCTCGACGGCCGGATCATGGTCTCGGACGACGAGGCCTTCGACGCCACGAGGATGCTCGCGACGAGGGAGGGCCTGTTCGTGGGGATGTCCAGCGGGGCCGCTCTGGTCGGCGCTCTCAAGGTAGCGAAGGGGATGGACTCCGGCACCGTGGTGGTGCTCCTGCCCGACCGGGGCGACCGCTACCTCAGCACCTGCCTCTTCATGTCCGTCTGCGCCAAGTGCCCGCCGTGACCCCAGTACCTGGCTGCGGCATTCAGCGTCACTCGATTCCCCAGTGAGAGACCCTTCACTGCGTTCAGGGTGACAGGAGAGCCATGTCATTCTGAGCGCCAGGCCCCACATGTCATTCTGAGCGTAGCGAAGAATCTGTGATATTGCGCCGACTTGAACAACCGAGCACTGGTTCTGCCTGCCCGCGAGCGTCACCTCCGGCAGCCGCCGGGGCCGAACACGTCGCCCCATCTTCTGCCCGCATCGGAGCCGGCCATCCACACGGGGGCGAAGGTCCTGCGGTGCAGGGGGCAGGGGCCGAGCCGCTGCAGCACCTCCAGGTGCTCGGGAGTGCCATAGCCCTTGTGCCGGGCGAACCCGTAGCCG
>CAZNMB010000025.1:6047-10615 GCA_964574095.1 uncultured Dehalococcoidia bacterium | reverse complement strand
TGGCGCAACAGAATCTTGATCAATTCCACGGCCGTGTAGCCTGCCGCCCCCACAATAGCAACGCGAGTCATAACGGTTCCAAATACTTGTATCGAGGGTCACTTGACGGAAACGTCGTAGTATACCCGGCCGGCGTTCCGCTCGCCATGGCCCCCCCCCCCCGGGGCGGGTGGGTTTGGGTGGGTGGGGGACACTCGGCCCGGTCGGGCCTTCACCTGATCCGCATCGTAGGGGCGCGGTTGCCGCGCCCCGCCATCCCACTTTTTGCCGACAGACCCCTGACCTGTCTTCCCGCGTACGCGGGAATGCACTGCGTCTGCGGGGCTGGAGTCCTGCTGCCTGCCTTCGCAGTCGTAGGGTGGGTGCAGTCCGCCGAGGGTGGACGAAACCCACCTGCTGCAAGTGAGTGCGGTGGGTTGCGCTCTGCTCCACCCACCCTACACTGTTCTGCCGTCCAGACATCCAGACATCTGAACGCCTGGAACTCCCGACGGCTGGAAGGCTGGGAGCCTGGCAGGCTGGCTGGCCGAGAAGGGCCGCCGGGACGTGCCGCCCCGGTGCGGCCCCCGGGCTAGATCGTGCCCTTGGTGCTGGGCACCTCGCCCTTTCTTCGCGGATCGATCGTCGTGGCGACGTCGAGGGCCCTGGCCAGGGCCTTGAACACCGCCTCAACCCTGTGGTGGTCGTTGACCCCGCTGAGCAGCCTGGCGTGGAGCGTCAGCTTCGCGGAGGCGGCGAACGTCTCCAGGAAATGCCGGATGAGGTCGGTATCGAGGCCGCCGATGTCCCTCCCTTCGAGAGGGACGTCTATTGAAGCCAGCCCCCGGCCGCTGATGTCGACCGCGACCAGTGCCAGGGCCTCGTCCATGGGCACTGCGGCGTGTCCCATTCGCGCGATGCCCCGGCGCTCGCCCAGCGCCTCGCTGAAGGCCTGGCCCAGGCAGATGGCGACGTCTTCCAGCGTGTGATGCTGACCCACATTCAGGTCGCCCTTGGCCTCCACTCCGATATCGAACAGGCCGTGCCGCGCTATCTGGTCGATGAGATGGTCGAGCATCCCTATGCCCGTGCTCGCCCGGCACCTGCCCTCGCCGTCGATAGCGAGCTCCAGCTTGATCCTGGTCTCCCCGGTCTCGCGGGTGACGGTTGCTCTCCTCTTCTCAGCGGCCATCGGGTCCTCCTTCCCACGGTGAAAGCGCCTCGATCAGGGCATCGGTGTGCTCCGGCTTGCCCACGCTTATGCGCACCATGTCCCGCAGTTGCGGCGTATCGAAGTATCTGATGAAGATACCCCTTGTCTCCAGGCCCTGTTTGATCTCGCGGGCGTCTCCCCTGGCGACGCGGCACAGTATGAAGTTGGCTGCGGAGGGCAGCGGCACGAGGACGCCCTGCTTCTGGAGCTTCGCGGCCAGATGCTCCCTCTCGGCGATGATCGCCCTCACGTTCGCCTGAAGATAGTCGATGTCGGCCAGCGACTCCCTCACCGCGATCATGGCGGCGATGTTCACGTTGTAGGGAATCTTGATGCTGCGCACGAGGTCGGCGATCCGTTCGGGGAAGATGCCGTACCCGGCCCTCAGGCCGCCCAGGCCGGCCCACTTGCTGAACGAGCGCAGGACGATGAGGTTGGCGTGCCGGGGAACGAGATGGGCGAACGTGCGCCCGCTGAACTCGTAGTACGCCTCATCGACGACGACGGCCGCCCCCGTGTCGAGCAGATCGACCAGCGCGCTCTCGGGCGTGGTGTTGCCGGTGGGGTTGTTGGGCGAGGCGATGAAGATGACCTTGGTGTGCCCGTCTATCGCCGCCCTGACGGCGGCGACGTCCACCGCGTACGCGTCGTCCCTGGGCACGGTCACCGTCACGCCGCCGCAGACCGCCGTGCTGAACGGGTACATGCCGAAGGTGGGCGCGCAGTTTATGACCTTGTCTCCGGGCTCGAGGAATATCCGCAGCACCAGGTCTATGATCTCGTCGCTGCCGCTTCCGGCCACGATGTGCCTGCGGTCAACGCCCGCGTACCTCTCCAGGGGCCCCTGCAGCTCGGTGTGCAGGGGATCGGGGTATATGTGGTAGAAGGCGTAGCCCGCCAGGGCGCGGGGCACGCGGGGGGAGCAGCCGTAGGGGTTCTCGTTGCCGTCGAGCTTGATGATCCTGTCAACGGGGACACCCGAACGCTCGCTGAGCGCGTCGAGCGGCAGGATAGGCTCATAGGACTTGAAGTCCTTCAAGTCGCCCCTGATGAGGCTCTCAGGGCTTCTCGTTGGGTCTTGGCTCATTCGCCGCGCTCCTGTTGCTCCAGCTCCGCGAGCCTGAGCTCGATTGAGCGAGCATGGGCGGTCAGTCCCTCAGCCCGGGCGATCGTCGCCGCCGCCGGGCCCAGCTCCTTCAGGGCGCTGTCGCCGGCGTCCACCAGTATCGACACCTTGAGGAAGTCGAGCACGCTCAGCGGAGAGCCGAAGCGGGCCGTTCCTCCCGTGGGCATGACGTGGCTGGGCCCGGCGGTGTAGTCGCCGAGGGCCTCCGGCGCGTGGATGAATATGCCGCCGGCGTTGCGAATCCGGCCGAGACAGGCGCGGGCATCCTTCATCGCCAGGCAGAGGTGCTCGGGTGCGTACTGGTTCACCAGCTCCAGGGCGTCGTCGATGCCGGGCACTATGATGATAGCGCCGTTGCGCTCCAGAGACTGGCGGGCGATATCGCGTCGCTCGAGGCCGGCGATCTGCCGCTCAACCTCTCCGTCAACCCGCTCCGCCAGCTCGGCCGAGGTCGTGACGAGCAGAGCGGTGGCCATCTCGTCGTGCTCCGCCTGGGCGAGGAGGTCCGAGGCGCAGTGGGCGGGGTCGGCCGACTGGTCGGCCAGCACGACCGTCTCGGTGGGGCCGTGAAGACCGTCGATCGCCACGGTGCCGTAGACCTCCTTCTTGGCCAGCGTGACGAAGATGTTGCCGGGGCCGCATATCTTGTCCACCCTGGGAACGGACTCCGTGCCGTAGGCGAGGGCCGCGATCGCCTGCGCCCCGCCGATCTTGAAGACGCGGTCAACTCCGGCTATGTCCGCCGCCGCCAGCGTGGCCGCAGGCACCGTGCCGTCCGCCGCCGGCGGCGTGGCCATCACCACCTCGCGGACGCCGGCCGCCCGGGCCGGGATAGCCGTCATCAGCACTGTGGACGGGTAGGCGGCCTTGCCGCCGGGGACATAGATGCCCACCCGCTCCAGAGGCCGCGCCAGGAATCCCATGCCGCCTTCGGTGAACTCAAGACCGACTCGCTTGCGCTGGGCGACGTGGAAACCCCGTATTCTGTCCGCGGCCAGCGTCAGGGCGCTCAGAAGCTCCGCGCTGATCCTGGTGCGGGCCTGCGCGATCTCCCCCCGATCCACTTCGAGCCGGGACAGCTCCACTCCGTCGATCGTCCGGGTGTAGCGGAGCAGGGCGCTGTCCCCGCCGGTGCGCACGTCCTCGACAATCCGGCGCACAGTATCCCGCGTTTCTCCCGCCCACTCCGCGGAGGAGCGCGCGGCCAGCAGGGACCTTGCGGCTTCGAGGTCTCGGATGATCCTCATCCCAGGTACTCCATGGCAACCCTCACGGAGTCCGCAATGGATTGCTCGCGGAACCCCCTTATGCATTCATCAGGCACGATCGCTGTCACCTCGCGAAGGCTCTGGTCGAAGGACGAGAAGAAGGAATGCAGCCTATCGGGGTCGATCTGCTGCATCCAGACAAGGTATCTGTCCGCGAAGAGGCGGAAGTCCTCCCACCTGAACTTCCTTGTGGCGGCCACGGAGACGAAGTCGCGCCACCGGCTCAGGCTGAGGTGGTCGATGAAGCCGACATCGACACTCGTGGCCGAATCGGCAAGCTCGGCCCGGATCTGCTCGAGCCCGTTGATGTTCGACCGCTCCCTGCTGTCGAGCTCGAACTGAAGCACCCGGTCGTACAGATTGGCCATGGGATCGCCGCCGAGGCGCGACGATCCGCCGAAGAAGGGCCGGTAGATCCGATAGATCCAGGCCTCGTCGGTCACCAGATGGGACAGGTACCCGGCTATGAACGCCCTGGTGGGCGGATTGAGGCCGGGGTTGCCGAGGAGATCGGGGTGCGCCTCGAACATGGGCTGGACCCCGCTTTCGCCCTGTGCGCTCTCCAGGGAGAGGAAGTGGGTCTCTTCGCGGCTCGCGCTGACGAAGAAGCGGATATCCGGCGCTGTGGACCCCAGGTAATAACTGCCCCTGTTCTGGTCCACGACGGGATGGCGCAGCCTGGCTATCGCTTCATCGGCAAACCCCAGATGGAGGCAGATCGGGGGCAAGCTGCTCCTTTCTCAGGAAACGGGGCGTGCATCCAGGCCCCGCCGCATGGCCTCGACGAGTTGTGCTACCTTATCCCTCTTCCCGGGGCGGGTTGAAGTCTCAGGATTGGCGATCAGGCACGCGCAGGACTCGAAGAGCGTGTCGATGATCTTGAGGTTGTGCCTGGCGATGGTCGAGCCGGTCTCGGTGTTCTCGATAAGAACGTCCGCGTCCTCAGGCAGAAAGGCTTCGGTCGCGCCCCACGTGGGGATGA
>CAZNMB010000025.1:0-5947 GCA_964574095.1 uncultured Dehalococcoidia bacterium | reverse complement strand
AGAACGTCCGCGTCCTCAGGCAGAAAGGCTTCGGTCGCGCCCCACGTGGGGATGATCTTGCACGGCGTCAGGTGGTTGTCGTGGGCGTACCTGTCGGCCACGTTGGTGTACTCGGATGCTATCCGCAGCGAAGAGTCCCGATCGAGCCGCCGCAGGTCGCCGGTGTTGGACACGGGCATGTCCTGCGCCACCACAGCCACGATCTTGACCTTGCCGAAACCGAGCTCGAGCAGCTCCTCGACCGGGCTCGAGGGGAAGCGGAAGCAGTGGTCACGCAGCCAGTCCCGACCGGTGATGGCCAGATCGAAACCGCCATTCGCCACGTGCAGCGGCATGTCCTGAGGCCTGACGACCTTGACCATGACCCCGTCAATCGCGGTTCGCGGCCGGGACGCGGGCCTTCCCGCGTTGTAGCCGTCGATCTCGATCCGCGCCCTTGCGAGGAACTTGGCGGTGTGCGGCTGCTGATGGCCGTCGGGCAGCGCCACCGTGACGGCAGACCCGGAGGCGAGGGAAGGCTGCGAGCCCGTGGCCTCCTCGGGCGCGGGTTCCCCCTCGCTCCCGTTGGCGACGACTGTCGCCGAGAGCCTCGCGAGCAGGCGGCTCAGGTCCCTGGTCTCCAGGCTTTCCCTGTTTGCCACCAGGCAGGCGCCGCCTTCGAGAAGGGTCGCCAGCGGCGCCAGCCCCTGGGAGCGAAGTCTCTCCGCCGAGGTCTCAGGCAGGATGACCAACTCGGCGTTCTCGGGCGGGTAGACGCCAACGGCTCCCCATGAGGGGAATATCTGGAACCTCCTCAATCGCTGTCTCAGGGCAAAGGACTCGGCCAGGTTGGGGTACTCGCTGACTATGCGCAGGCTTCCGGCACGGCTCCTCAGCGCGCCCAGCGACTCGATGCCGCTCGAAGCGGAAGCCGCGGCGTAGAGATTACGCCGTCCGTAGCCCAGGTCGGCGATCTTCACCACGGCGTCGCTGCGGTACTTGACCAGGAGCTCCTCCACCCAATCGAGCCTGCAGATGCCCAGATCGTAGTTGCCGATGGCCACCTGGATAGCGATGTCCTTCTCGTGGAACACCTTGGTCAGCAGGTCCGGGAAGTCCTCGCACCGGGGCCGGTAGGAGCGGGAGTCCTCGGCGTACTCTCTGACCGCGAAGCCCGCCTGCGCAAGCAGGGCTGCCGTCGCTCCCTGGAGCCGGCCCTTGGGAAGGGCAAGCTTCACCTGCATGCCGCCTCCTCGACCAGCTTCAGCACATCTGAGGGAGATACCTTCTTGTGCTTCCGTCCGCTTGTCTTGTCGGTCACGTCGCATCCGTCGCCGCCGCGCATGTTCACCACCCAGCGGAAAGCCGAGCGGTCCTTGTTGCCGAGGTCGAACTCTACGATGTGGCCGGCATCCCGCAACAGCCGGGCCAGCGCGAGGTTCTCCTTGAGGTCATCGCCGACGACCAGCAGGATTCTCTCTCTCGGCGGCGGCTCCGGGATCAGTGCCATGAGCGCATCAAGAGACAGCGCGAAACCGGAGGCGCGGATGTCCTTGCCACCGACGAGGGGGATCAGCTCGTCATACCTGCCGCCCCCACCCAGCCTCCGCCCGTCGCAGTAGAACCCGAAGATTATGCCGGTGTAATACTCGAAGCTTCTCCCCGAGGTGAAATCGATCTGGTAGCGGCAGCCCAGGCGGGTCAGCATCTCAGCGATCCTGGCTAGGTCGTCGAGGCTGGGGGCAAGGGTGGGCCGCGACGCGCAGAAGACGCTCCTCAGGTTCTCCACGAAGCCCGGAGCGTCGCCCTTCAAGCTGAAGAGCATCTGCAGTTGTCGTTCGGCCTCCGGGTTGCCTCCCGCAAGGCTTCCCAGCGCACGCGTATCCCCGGCGAAGACCTGGTCCAGCACCCCGGCCTCGTCCTCGCCGCCAATTCCCAGTCCTTCGAGGAAGGTCTTGAGCAGGCCGGCGTGGGCCAACCTCACGTGCACGGGGCCGATTCCCAGCCTGTCTATGGCCTCGAGCGCCATCGAGATCAGCTCGACGTCGCCCTCGGGCTTGGGCCCGCCGACAAGCTCGGCGCCGCACTGCCAGCGCTCCCTTGACTCCTCGCCGGTGCCTTCGAAGGAGAACATGTTCTCGACATAGAAGAGCCTGGTCAGGGAGCGGCCCGACAGGCTCTCCACGTAGAGCCTGGCCGCCGGGATGGTCCCGTCCGGCCTGAGCACGACGCGCTCCCCGCTCCAACCGTCCCAGTCGAGAAAGGAGTAGACCCGTCCCAGCATGTCGGGCGACAGCGTTCCCGCGGAGGTGAACAGGTGCAGGTACTCGAGCACGGGGGTCCTGATCTCCCCGTAGCCCCAGCCGAGGCAGCAACTGCGGAACTCCGCCTCAACGCGGCGGAACCTCGCCATGTCCTCGGGCATGAGATCGCGCATGCCCTTGCACCTCGGGACCTCCATACCTTCTCTCTCCTGGGGCGGATTCGGGACTATTCTACACTGGATGATAGTGTGGTTCAACGCTGCGCACAGCACGGCCGCCGGCAGTACCTTATTCCCAGTGTGGATTGTCCAAAAGGCATATGGCGTGAGGCGGGAAGCGACGGGTATGCTAGCTCCGAGAGCGCCCGCCATAGCTGTGACCGCTATGGAGCGAGGGCCGCAGTCACGTGAGCGAGCAGGACATGGCTACAGAGTCCAGACCGCGACGAAACGGAAGGCCCGCAAAGACCACCATCAGCTACAGCGCAAGTCAACTCGCCGAGATGCTGCGCGACGGGCGAGAGGACTTCCGGGACTTCTGCGACCACGCCAACGATTTGCTGCAGAGAGTCGACGCGAACAACAGATTCATCTATGTGAACCGGAAGTGGCTGGATACGCTGGGCTACACCGAGAGCGAAGCGGCCGGCCTCACACTCAACGACATCCTCCGGGAGGACCAGATACCCCACTGCACGGACGTGTTCGACAGTGTACGAACCGGCCGGTCGGTCGAGAACGTGCACACTGTCTTTGTCGGGAAGGGCGGCCGCGAGGTCCACGTCGAGGGCAATGTCAGCCCGAGGTTCGAGAACGGTGAGTTCGTCTCAACCAGAGGCATCTTCCGCGATGTCACCGAGCGCAGGCACACGGATGAAGCCCTTCGACTCAGCGAAGAACTCTTTCGTTCGCTGATTGAGAACGGGGCTGAGGGCCTAGTCATCCTGGATGGTGATGGAGCCATCCGGTACGAAAGCCCGTCATTTGAACGTCTGCTGGGACTCAGGCCTGAAGACAGAGTGGGCGGGGACGCGTTTCAGACGGTTCATCCTGAAGACATGCCATTGGCGGCTGAGGGCTTCGCTGAAGTGCTGGCGAAGCCAGGGTGTTCCATGCGGGTTGAGGTTCGCCTGCAGCACAAGGATGGGTCGTGGCGCAACTTCGAGGTCGTCGGCAGAAACCTTCTCCATGATCCGGCGGTGAAAGGCGTCGTCGCCAATCTGCGGGACGTCACGGACCGCAAGCGAGCCGAGCAGGGCCTGCGAAACACTGAGGCCTACTACCGCGCCCTGCTGGACAGCTCTCTGGACGCCATTGTCATACTGAATGCCGACGGGTCCATGCGCTACGTGAGCCCCTCCTACGAGCGCGTGCTGGGTCTCAGTCCCGATGAGATGGTCGGCACCGGGATTCTCGAGCGCATCCATCCGGACGACGTGCCGTGGGTAGCCGAGACCTTCGCCACGTTCCTTGAGGACAGGGGCGGCACTCTGCACGCCGAGGTACGCGCCCGGCACGGCGACGGGTCGTGGCGGCACATGGAAGCCGAGGGCAACAACCTGCTCGGCGATCCTGTCGTCAACGGCATTGTCGTCAGCATGCGGGACGTGACGGAGCGCAGGCAAGCGGAGCAGGCCCTGAAAGAGAGTGAGGAGCGATACCGCCTGCTCGCCGAAAACGTGAGTGATGTCATCTGGACCGTGGACATGGCTTTGCGGCTCACCTACGTGAGCCCGTCCGTTGAACTCATGCGGGGCTACACCCCCGATGAGGTCATGTCCCAGTCACTCGACGAGATGTTCACGCCGACTTCGCTGGGCATCGTCCTGAAGACCTACGCGGACGAGCTGTCGAAGGAGAGTGCGGGAGAAGGCGGCGCGTCAAGGACTGTGACGCTGGAGGCCGAAAACCCGTGCAAGGACGGTTCCACGGTGTGGGTTGAGATGGCGATGACACCGCTGCGCGACGAAGGCGGGCAGATAACCGGGATTCTGGGGACAAGTCGCGACATCAGCGAGCGCAAGCGGTCCGAAGAGGCTCTGCGTGAAAGCGAGGAGCGCTATCGCCTGCTCGCCGAGAACGTGGGTGACGTCATCTGGACCCTTGATCTGAACCTGAAGTCTACCTACATCAGCCCCTCGGTGGTGCATCTCCGGGGCTACACGGCAGAGGAGGCCGTGGCGGGAGGCATCGAACGCATCCTGACGCCTGCCTCGATTGAGGTCGCCGCGAAGGCCCTGGCGGAGGAGTGGGCCCTGGAAGAGACGGGCGGAGCGGATCCAAACAGGTTTCGCACGCTGGAGCTTGAGATGTACTGCAAGGACGGGCCAACCATCTGGACCGAGGTGAAGCTGGGCTTCATGCGGGCGGGAGAAGGCCCGCCCATTGGGATTCTGGGCGTTACGCGCGACATCAGCGGGCGCAAGAAGGCGGAGGAGGCGCTGAAGGCCTCGGAGGAGAGCTACCGCGTCGTGGTGGACAACGCCATCGAGGCCATCCTTGTAGCACAGGACGGAATGGTGAAGTTCCTCAATCCGGCGACGATCGCGATGACGGGATACAGCGAGGAGGAGATAATGTCGCGGCCCTTCGCGGAGTTCCTCCACCCGGAAGACGGGGAGATGGTGTACGATCGACACGTGAAGAGGCTCGAGGGCGAGGAAATTCCGAGCGAGTACGGCTTCAGGGTGATCCACAAAGACGGGAAGACCCGGTGGGTGGAGGTCAACGTGGCCCGCATCTCCTGGGGCGAGAAGCCGGCCGGCATGATCTTCCTGCGGGACATCACTGACAAGAAGCGGGCCGAGGAGGAGAGACGCCGGATGGAGCAGCAGGTGCAGCTTGCCGGTCGCCTGGCGGCGGTTGGGGAGCTGGCCGCGGGCGTGGCCCACGAGCTGAACAATCCACTGACCTCGGTCCAGGCGTACGCGCAGCTCCTGAAGGACAGGGACGACCTCGATGAATCCGCCAGGAGCGATGTGGCGACCATCTACGGCGAGGCGCAGCGGGCTTCGCGAATCACCGCCAACCTGCTCTCATTCGCCCGGCAGCACAGGCCGGAGAAGACGTTCGTTTCGCTCAACGACGTGCTGCACAGCAGTCTGGAGCTGCAAGCCTATCGCTTGAAGGTGAATAACATACAGGTGCTCACCGAGCTCGCTCCCGACCTTCCGAAGACGATGGTGGACTTGCACCAGGTGCAGCAGGTATTCGTGAACCTCATGACCAACGCGGAGCAGGCCATGACGGGAACCAGCGGCGGCGCGCTCACGCTGAAGACGGAGACGACCGATGGCGTGATCAGGGTGAGCGTTGCTGACGACGGCCCCGGGGTCCGCCAGGAGGACCTGAAGCGGATCTTTGATCCGTTCTTCACCACGAAGGAAGTCGGGAAGGGGACGGGGCTTGGTCTCAGCATCTGCTACGGCATAGTGCGCGAGCACGGCGGTCGCATATGGGCGCGGAACAACCCTGACCGCGGCGCGACTTTCACCGTCGAGCTGCCGATCGTCTCCGAGAACGCAGCCTCCTGATCAGCCGGTGCTGAGAGGCCGGCATCGAGCCCTGAACAGGACCGGGCGACCGGTCCGGCTATCTGACCTCCCCCACAATCTCATCGCGCAGGGTGTTGATGATGAAGAGTATCTCCGGGCCGCTCAGGCCGAAGCGGTGGAGAGTGTGGCGGATGATCTCCAGTCCGGCCTC
>CAZNMB010000024.1:0-10927 GCA_964574095.1 uncultured Dehalococcoidia bacterium | reverse complement strand
AGGTCCTGTCAGTGCGGGCACAGTATAGCAGGAGGACGTACGTGCGACAAGACTCGCCCGGGAGGCGCACTCAATCGGCGGCGCGAGATGCGCGGGCGAACACCTCTCTCATCAACGCGGCCGTCAACCGCGGCCAGGGGATTGAACGAGACGCGGACAACGTGTAGAATAGCGGCCATCTCGGGACTGCCCGGTTGCCGCCTGTGAGGCGGGCCGATGGAAGGGGGCCACACAATGAGAATCACGCTGGAGCCCAAAGACCTGCCGGACAAATGGTACAATGTCATACCCGACCTGGACTTTCCGCTCTCGCCGCCGATGAGCCCCACCGGCTACCCCGTCGGGCCCCATGACCTCGCTCCCGTGGCCCCGGCGGCCTTGATCGAACAGGAACTGGAAACGAAGCAACGCGACATTCCCATTCCCAAGGAAATCCGCGAGATATACTCGGATTGGAGGCCGACACCCCTCTACCGGGCGGAGAGGTTCGAGGGTAAGATCGGGACACCCGCCCGGATCTTCTTCAAGTACGAAGGCGGAAGTCCTTCGGGAAGCCACGAGTTCAATACCGCTGTTGCCCAGGCCTTCTATGCCAGTAGCGAGGGGGCGAAACGCATCGTGACCGCCACCGCGAACGGAGAGTGGGGCGCTTCTCTGGCCATTGCCTGCAACCATTTCAACATCCAGTGCAAGGTGTACATGGTCCGCGCCAGCTACGAGGAGCAGGCCTACGGGCGAGCTATCATGCAGATACTCGGGGCGGAGGTGGTCCCGAGCCCCAGTGACGCCACGCGCACAGGCAGCGGGGTGCTTGCTCAAGACCCCCGAAGCCCCGGCAGTCTGGGCATCGCCTTGAGTGAGGCCTTCGAGGACGCGCGCGCTCACGACGACGTGAAATTCGCCTGGGGCACAGTGATGAACCACGTTCTGCTGCATCAGAGCCTCATCGGGATTGAGGCCCGGCTCCAGCTGCACAAGGCGGGCGCCAAGGCCGACATCATCTGCGGCGCCGTGGGCGGAGGCAGCGCCTTTGGCGGCCTCGCCCTGCCCTTCTGCCACGACCGAGGCCGGGACATGCGCATGATCGCGGTGGAGAGCGCGGCCGCCCCGAGCCTGTCCCAGGGACAATTCGCCTACGATTACAGCGACACCGGGGGCCTGCCCGTCCTGCTGAAGATGTACACTCTCGGTCATAGCTTCGTTCCGCCCGGCATCCGCGCGGGCGGAATGCGCTATCACGGGATCTCGCCCCTGCTCAGTGCCCTGTATCGCGAGAAGCAGATCGAAGCCAGGGTATACACTCAGCGCCAGGCTTTCGAGTCCGCGGTGGCCTTCGCTCAGGCTGAGGGGTTCATATGCTCGCCGGAGTCCTCGTACACGCTTAGAGCGGTTGTGGATGAGGCCGCCGCGTGCAGAGAGAGCGGAGAGCGAAAGAACATACTGTTTGTGTTGAGCACCAACAGCAATCTCGAGCTGTCCACCTTCAAGGACTTCCTTGACGGATCGATCCCGGACCAAGCCTTCCTGAGTGACCAGGTGCAAGCGGCGCTGGAGAAGCTGCCTCAGGGGATGCCGGAATAGACTGCGGCGCAGCAATCGAGCCTAACGCGGAAGGAGGTCGGCCATGGCATTCATGGCGTTCTACCTTGACCCCGATGGCAACGTGCGGCGAGACCTCAGCGAGGATGAGATCAGGACCGCCTTCCAGTCCAAACAGGGGCTCCTCTGGGTGGACATATGCGAGAACACGGAGGAAGACGGGAAGTACATGGAACGGGCCTTCAACTTCCACCATCTCGCCATCGAAGACTGCTTGAGCAAGGCAATCCACCCCCCGAAGATAGACGATTCCGGCGAATATCTCTTCATCATAGTACACGGAATAAACCACGTGACTGAGTCGGACATCGTCGAGACCGCCGAACTGGCCCTGTTCCTGGGACGCCATTTCGTTGTCAGCAGCCACGATATCCCTCTCTTCAGCGTGGCATCGGTAGCCAGGCTTGTCGAAGCTGACGGCCGTCCCCTGAAACGCGGCGCCGACTTCCTCGCCCACACCATCCTCGACGCCCTCATCGACAATGTCCTGCCCACGATCGACAAGATGAGCGACGTGGCCGACGCCATCGAAGAGGAGGTAATTCGCAGCCCGCAGCAGTCAACCCTGGAGGCAATCCTGAAGCTCAAGCGCTCCGTTCTGCGGCTGCGTCGCGTCATGTCGCCGCAACGCGAGATTCTGAACCGCCTGAGCAGACGCGAGTTTCCCTTCATCGGAGACGAGGCGCTGATCTTCTATCGGGACGTCTACGACCATATCGTGCGCATCGAAGACCTGGGACAGACCCTTCGGGAGAGAGCGGACAACGCGCTGGCCACCCACCTTTCCTCCGTGGCCAACCGTCAGAACGAGACGATGAGAGTGCTCTCAACGGTGGCTACGATCTTCCTTCCCCTCGCCCTGGTCGCCGGGATATACGGCATGAACTTCGCGTACATGCCGGAGCTGGGGTGGCACTGGGGCTACTTCGCCGTCCTGGGCTTCGTGGGGGCGGCGATCGTCTCCGTGGTATCCTGGTTCTGGGCCCGGAAGTGGATCGACTGGAGCCGCAGGCGCGTGGCGAAGGTCAGGCCGTTCGCGGTGGACCCGGAAAAACTGGTCCACTACATCGGACACATGAGGAAGCGGCCCTGACCGTGAAATCGAAGGTGGCGCGGTCACCGCGGTAGCGGTCGGAGCGAGCAGCCGCGTTGCGGCATGGTGGCGGCCGCTGAAGCTACGCGGAGAGCTTCCTCGTAGCCCGGGCAGTCCCGTAGACCAGGAGCCTGTCTCCTGCAAGGACCTTCTCTTCGCTCTCGGGTGTGGGCAGGAGATCCCCGTCCCTGTCCACTGCCAGAACCTGCAGGTCTCCCTCCGCGGCCAGCTCTCCCAGCGACACGCCAACACTCCCGGACTTCGCTCTTATCATCACCAGAGCGATGCCCCAACCCTTCCCGGCCTGGAATACTTCCTCGACGGTCGGGGCGTCTACGACTATCCGTTTCATCAGCGGCTTCCGAAACCATTGAACGACGCGATTGCCTGCCCTGCTTCCAATGACGATGCGGTAGAGGATGAAGATGGACGCCACTATGATCGCCAGACGGATGAAGAACCAGCCATAGCCGGTCACCTGGGTGAAGGACGCGACCAGCGTGGCCATTATGGTAACCAGGCCGGCGTTGCCCAGGATTATGAGTATGGTAACTATCCTCCGCCTCGTTCTGTGCCGCACCACCCGCTCGGCCTCGGTCGTGGTGAAGCCGGTCCCCGTGAACGCGGATAGCGCCTGGAACCTGGCCACGTCGGGTTCGATGCCGGTCAACTGCAGAGCGAGTCCGCCTATCTGGACAACCACAAAGGACACCAGTATGGCTATCAGTAGGATGCCGACGTATCCCATGCCCGGTACCTCCGATTCAGGTTATCGCGAGTCGGTTCGGCAGCCAGGCCGCACACTCCTCCCGGCTCCCGGGGCTATTATACGCCACGTGCCGGCCACTGCAATCGAGCGTGTGACCGGGCCCGCGGCTTGTTGAGTTCCGTTGCCACCGGAGGTACAATTGCCCCAGCAACAAGCGGAGGGGCTGTATGGGGAGTCAGGAGTGGGCGTACTTGGTCGTGTCTATCGTGTTCCTGTTCATTTGTGCCTTCTTCTCCAGCGCTGAGATTGGCTTCATCAAGCTGCAGAGCATCCGGCTCAAGCATCTACAGTCAGAAGACGTGCCCGGGTCGGAGCGGGTCGCCAAGATCATGGAGCACCCGGAGAGATTCCTCTCGACCGTGCTGACCGGCGTCAGCTTCGCCGAGACAATAGTCGTGTCCCTCGGCACGATCTTCATCGTGGCGCTGCTGGGTGAGGGCCTGGGCACACCCATAGCGATCGTCGTGATAGCGCTGGTGCTGCTCATCTTCGCCAAGGTTGTCCCCAAGACCCTCGCCGCGCAACACCCGGAGCGGGTCGCGCTGCTCTACGGCAGGCCAATCGAAATCGCGGCCCGCGTGCTCAACCCGGTGGTCAACGCGCTGGCCTGGATCACAGCCACCTTCGCCCGCACCAGCACCATGCCCAAGGCGCTCATCAGCACTGAGGAACTGAGCACTGTGATCACCCTGAGTCAGGAGGAGGGACTGGTCGACGAGCACTCCGCCAAAATGATGCACAGCGTCGTGAGCCTCGGCCAGTGCCAGGTGCGTGAGATCATGACTCCCCGAAAGGAGGCTGTCTGGGTAGAACTGGGAGCGACGTTGGCCGACTTCCTCAAGACCTATGCGCATTCGCCCGCCCAGCGCTATCCTGTGTACGAGGAGTCCTACGACAGCGTAAAAGGCATGATCTCGGCGAAAGACGTGCTTGGCGCCATGGCCCAGAACACGATGACCCGTAGGGGATCAATCGCGACCCTGCTCCGGCCCGTCTACTTCGTTCCTGAGACCAAGATGGTCGGTGAACTGCTTGTGGAGATGCGGGACGAGGGGTACTTCATGGCTGTGGTGGTCGATGAATACGGCGGTTCTTCAGGCATTGTGAGCATCGACCAGTTGGTTGAGGAGATCGTGGGAGAGGTAAACGAGGAAATCGTGGGAGCGAAGCAGGAGTTCAAGGTTGTGGGGGACAACAGCTACAAGATCCGGGGCAGCATGCGCGTTGACGAGGCGAATGAGCAGCTCGACCTCGGTATCCCGGAGGGTGACTACAAGACCATCGGCGGTTTCGCCTTCAACCTTTTCGGCCACCTCCCCAAGGAGGGAGAGCAGATAGACTTCGAGGGCCTGAGACTGGTGGTCGCCCAGGTCAAGGACAACAAGATAGCCCGGCTGTTTGTGAGCAAGAAGACGGTGCCGGAGGCATCCGCCACCGACGACGCCGAGAGCGCTTCCGAGACAAATGAGTAGCCCCGGCTCTGCTTCGCTGCCCTGTTCAGGCAATCCGGCATGCAACTGAGTTGGCCCGTGAGCGGCGCTGGCGCTTCCCGTCGAGCCATCCGTCTCCCCGGCGCAAGCAGGTGTTACTCATGAGCCCATTCCGGTTCCTCAAGCCCAAGCCCACTATCTCCGAAGAAGAGGTAAGGAGAGGGCTGCGATACATGACCCTCGAGGGCATGGCCTCGCTGGGGTTCTTCAGTATCACCACGAGCGGCTTTCTGGCGGCCTTTGCCCTGGCCCTTGGCGCCAACAACCTGCAGATAGGGGTCCTGGCCGCCCTTCCCTTCATCACCCAGCCGCTCCAGCTGCCGGCCATCCTGCTTGTGGAGAAGGTGCGCCGGCGCAAGGCCATCTCACTCCTGACCTGGGTCCCGGCGCAGATGCTGTGGATACCTATCGCCTTGATCCCGTTCTTCCTCGACGTGCCCAGCGCCGGCGCAATTTCGATGCTGCTGGGTCTGGTGGCCGTGCGCGGTGTCCTCACCGCCATAAACAGCTGTGCCTGGAACGGGTGGATTCGCGACCTAATACCCCAGCACATACTGGGGCGCGTGATCGGGGGTCGTCTGGCGCTGGCGGCCGTGGCGGGGATGATTTTCGGGCTCGGTGCCGCCGTCTTCGCGGACTGGTGGCAGGGGCACGCCTCTCCGGACTCGGCGGTGCTGGGCTACACCATGCCGCTGCTGTTCGGCATCTTCACCCTGGCGCTGGCCAGCCCGGTATTCCTGTCGCTGATGCCGGAGCCTCTGATGCAGCCGGTGCCGGAGCCCAAGCCATCTCTCACCAGCACCCTGGCCGCGCCTTTTCGCGACCAGAACTACCGCAAGCTGTTGCGCTTCCTCTTTCTCTGGGGTTTGGCGATCAACCTGGCAACGCCCTTCTTCGCGGTCTACATGCTGGAGCGGCTGGGGCTGCCGCTGTCCGCGGTGATCGGCTTCAGCATCTTGAGTCAGGCATTCAACGTCGCGTTCCTCCGGGTCTGGGGTCGCCTGATCGACCAGTTCGGTACAAAGGCGGTCCTTTCGCTATGCGTGTCCCTCTATCTGCTGGTGATACTGGGCTGGGCATTCACGGCAATGCCGGACCGCTACTTCCTCACCGTTCCCCTGCTGGTCATACTCCACGCTCTTGCCGGCATTGCCGCCGCCGGGGTGACGCTTTCCATCGGCACCGTAGGGCTCAAGCTTGCCCCGTCAGGGAAGGCGACGGCGTACCTAGCGGGTGCGGGCCTGGCGATCAACCTGGGGGCCGGGCTGGGGCCGTTGCTGGGAGGACTCTTCGCGGACTACTTCAGACACTTCGATCTGGGCTCCCTGCACTTCACCGGCTTCGACTTCCTGTTCGGCATCGCGTTCATCCTGGGACTGATAACCCTGCCGCTGCTGGGCGGCGTGCGCGAGGAGGGTGAGGCAACCAGGGAGGTTGTCCTCGAAGCACTGGCGGCCCCGATACGCAACCTGTCCCGTCCCCTCAGCACTGTTGCGGGCCTCAGCTTCCTGAGCCAGTTTCCCTACGCCTATCTCCGGAGGGTTCCCGTTCCGGGCCTGGACGTGGCCCTGGGCGTGACCGCCTATCAGATCGCTGAGATAGCCAGACTCGCCACAGTGGCAACCCAACGCGGGCGCAGGACCACGGCCAGACTGGCAAAGGCGCTGGAAGACGGCCTGTCGGCGGCGTGGATCGGCGGCGGCGAGGAGGGAGGCAAGTACCGCCTGGAGGTGGCCAGGGAGGCTGCCCGGGGGTCGATGCACGCCCTCGACAAGCTGGCCCGCATGGACGTGGGCAAGCTGGCACACCAGGCCGTGCTCGGGGTCGCGCAGGCGTTGCGAGGGTCGGATGAGGACACCCTCGAAGCGCTCAGGGGGGCCGGCTACGGGGTCGTGCAGGGGGCGGACGAAGTGCAGGGGGACCCGGGAGCAGCAGCGGTCAAAGCCGTGGAAGCGGCAGTCGAGGTGGCGCGGCAGGAAGGTCTTCCCGAGGATGTCGCGAAGGCCGAGACCGCCCAGGGAGCGATGCGGGCCGCCGAGGCCCTGGGCCCGGCCACCGTCGCCCAGGTGGAGGCGTCCCTGAGCGAAGAAGGGCTCAAGGACTTCGCCACGAAGCCCGCGACGGATGAAAGCCGCGGCGAGCAGGGCTCCTGACATCCGCCGCTGCCGGACACCGCAGAGAAGCCTCCGTTGAATTCCGGCTCGCTTTGGACTACAATATCCGCGCGCTCGATCGGGCAGGCCGCACGGCGCCCCGACCCCGCGCGAGGAGGGCACACGGATGGGAAGAGTCGCCGTCGTCGCGGACAGCACCTGCTGCCTCCCCGTGGAGCTTGTGGAGAAGTACGGCATCTGCATTGTGCCCCTCGTCATCATCCACAAGGGCAACAGCTACCGTGATGGTGTGGACATAAGCCCGACTGAGGTCTACAAGATCATGCGGCGGAGGAAGGAGCTGCCCACCACGTCCACGCCCTCCGCAGGAGACTTCCTCAACGCCTTCTGGAAGCTGAGCGAGACGGCGGACGGCGTGGTCTGCATCACCCTGACGGGCCTCCAGAGCAAGACGTTCGAAGCCGCCGGTGTGGGCAGGGACAAGGCCGCGGAGGTCATCCCGGATACTCCGATCGAGGTGATCGACAGCCGGGCCGTGGCCGGAGCGCTCGGCTTCATCGTACTGGAGGCGGCCCGCGCGGCCGACAGGGGGGCCGGCCTCGACGAGGTCGCCGCCGCCGCGCGCAACATGATCCCCCGGGTGAGCCACTTCGCCATGGTGGACACCCTCTACTACCTCGCGCGAACGGGCCGCATCGCCCGGGCCGCAGCCTGGGCGGGCTCACTGCTCAATATGAAGCCGGTCCTGGAGCATTCCACCCAGGTGGGGGAGACGACTCCGGTGGCACGTCCCCGGACCACGGCCCGGGCCATCGAGCTCATGCTCGGGCTGATGGCGAAGAGGGTGGACGGCCGGCCGGTGCACGTCATCGCGCACCACGCGGATGAGGCCGTCGAAGGAGAGAAGCTCAAGGCGGAGATCGCCTCGAGGTTCAACTGCGTCGAGATCTATCTCACGGAGTTCACGCCGGGCATGGGCGTCCACGCCGGGCCGGGAATACTCGGGATGTCCTTCTACACGGACTAGGCCGCGTGGCGGCGGGGCGGGGCCGGAGGCATTCGTCGAGGCCGGCCGCTATCAACGTCCGGGGACGAAGCTTCTCCTCCTGATGTCGCCCGCGACTTGTCTTGTCTGCTCCAGCAGCGAGTGCACGCTCACATCGCTCAACTCACGAGCGAGCTCGCTGATAAGGCTCTCTTCGACATCAACTCCGGTGAATACGTCCAGCATGCTGTCGGCATCGGTATTGTCGCCCATCGCTCAAGCCTCCATAACCGGACCGCCATCGGCCCCCGTCAACTGGGAAGATACTGCGGAACAGTCGCGTCCTGCAGCTAAGTGTCAGGCTTCCAGTAACTTGAGGATAGCCCAAGGCCCGGCGAATGTGAATCACCCAACAGTCCGAGTCCGGCGCAGCGTATCGTACGTGAGACGATAGTACCCGCCCGGGCGGGGAAGCGCCGCCGGGGTCCGGCTTGACACCCGCCGGAGCGCGTCGTTATGCTACTCCGTGTCGAGCGGCGCTTCGAGATACGAAGCCGGCGCGCGGGACCGCAGGTCCGGGTCATCATCGGACGGGCGAGAAGGGAGAACATGAGCAAGCTCATAGAGAAGCTGGAGCGAATATCCGAGGGCAGAGGCCAGCCTTTCGGTTTCGGGCCCGCGGCCAACAGGGTCAAGACCCTCCCCCTGGTCGTGATCGCCACCTTGCCCGAGGGGGACGCCCGCGCGGCGGCCGCTGCGGCGGCGGCGAAGGTGGACGCCGTTCTGGTCACCGGCGCTTCTCCGCGCAAGGCGGACGCGATCCCGGCCAAGCTCATGAGCGAGATGCCGGACATCCCCTGGGGGGTATCCCTCGACTCGGTCACCAGGGACGACATGGAGCGCCTCGCCGGAGCGGGCTGTGACTTCGTCGTCTTCTCCATCGCCGGCAGCCGGGCGGCGGCTCTGAACGCCGAGAAGCCCGGCAAGGTGCTCAGGATCGACCCTTCGCTGGACGAGAACCTGGCCCGGACCATCAGCCGGCTGCAGGTTGACGCGGTGTTCCTCCAACCGGCGGGCAAAGGTGAAGGCGGCCTTACGGTGGAACAGCTTCTGGTCTACGAGTGGCTGGTGGGCGTATCGGGGAAATACCCGATCGCGGCGATGCCCCCCGGAATGCCGGTTGAGGACATCGAGAGCCTGTGGGCGCTGGGGGTCGTGGCCGTCGCCGCCGACCTCGCCGTGAGCGATCCCGCGGAGAGGCTGTCCCGCATCAAAGAGGCGATGGAGAAGCTGCCGGCAAAGAGGCGCAGGTCGAAGGGAAGATTCATGGCGTCGCTGCCCGTTTCGAGCGGCGTGCCGAGCAGCGAGCCGCCCGACGAAGAAGAGGAGGGCGACGAGTAGCGCTAGCCCAGCGTGAAGGCGAGGATTATCAGGACCAGGATCATGCCGCCGGCGAGAACGCCGAGCCTCCTCAAGTCCTCCCTGACGTACTCGTATCCGGGCAGGCCCCGCCTGGGGTCAGCCTGCGCCCGCTGTACCGGACGGGGGGCCGATCTCGGGGCCGGGCGCTGCCGGGCCGGCGCCGTCTCCTGAGACGCCGCCCCGACCGCTTCCGGTGGGGCGGAGACCGCGCCCGGCTGCCGCTTCCTCTTCCGCGTCCTGCTCAGCTCGGAGTACCTCGCGGCCGCCTTCTTCGACTTCTTAGCCATCCTACCGCCAGTCCTTTCGCGGGGCCTGTCCAGCCTCGGGGCCGGGCCTCTCAGCCACTGCCCAATTCTATCCCCTTTGCCGCGGCCTTGGCAAGTGTCCACAGGAAGCTCCTGTCGGATAGACACTGATGGGGCGATGTGATAGACTTTCGCTGCCCATCGCGGCGGAAGTCCCGTCCCGCGGTGGCGGGCGACAAGCGCAGCCGTTTCGTGCAACGGTCACGGGGAGGTGATCCGCCATGCCGGGGATCGTTTTCGGTTGTATCGTGCCCCACCCGCCGCTGCTCGTCCCCGAGGTCGGCGGCGGCAGGGAGAAGGAGATATCCCGGACCATAGAGGCCCTGAAGGAGCTTGCGCGGCGGCTCGCCGCGAAGGCCCCGCAGACCGTGGCCCTGATCAGCCCCCACGGAGTCATGCTCTACGACTCCATGGGCGTGGCCACCGCTGAGACGCTGCGCGGCTCGATGCGGAACTGGGGCGCGCTGCGCGAGGACCGCGACTTCGAGAACGACCCCGTCCTCGTCGCCGCCCTGCAGGCCGAGGCCAAAGCGGCGCAGATCCCGCTGGACTCGATCGGCGATAAGGTCTACAACCTCGACCACGGCGTGATGGTCCCGATCCACTTCCTGGCGGAGGGGATGAAGGGGGCCTATCTGATGCCGCTGACATTCTCCATGCTCTCCCTGGAAGACCACTTCGAGTTCGGTCGGGCGCTGGGGCGGGCGGCGGAGCGCGCCGGGAGGCGCGTCGCGGTGGTCGCCAGCGGGGACCTCTCGCACCGCCTGATCCCATCCGCCCCCGCGGGCTACGACCCCCAGGGCGAGGTCTTCGACCGCAAGCTCACCGAGGCCATCGGGGCCTACGACGTGCGGGCGGTCATGGAGATGGACAGAAAGCTCATCGACCGGGCCGGGGAGTGCGGCCTGCGCTCGATCGTCATCCTGCTCGGCGCGCTCGACGGCCTCGAGGTCACCACCGACGTCCTCTCGTATGAGGGGCCCTTCGGCGTCGGCTACATGGTCGCGTCGCTCGACGTCGCCGCGGCCCCCGGGGCGGCGCGGCGCGAGGACATGCACCCGCTGGCGCGACTGGCCAAGGACACCGTCGAGGGCTTCGTCCGGCACGGCCGGACGCCACGCCCCAAGGACCTGACGCCCGAGATGAAGGA
>CAZNMB010000023.1:0-12216 GCA_964574095.1 uncultured Dehalococcoidia bacterium | reverse complement strand
AGCCGTGCCTTCTGCCCCACGGGGGTTCGTTTGCCGAAGGATACATTATGGCATGGGCTGAAATGCGCCGGTTCTAGCTTCAAAAGGAGGAGTCGGGGAGAGAGGATTTGAACCTCCGACCTCCACGTCCCGAACGCGGCACGCCGACGAGCCCGTTGGGCTCGGGTGGACCCAACCCACCTTCGGCGAGCTTCCTGACGCTAGGGCAGGGCATGGACTCTTCCTCAGAGCTGCGAAGTGTCCTTCGCCCGCTGAGGTCAGCGCTGGCATCATCCACGGCGGCGAGGCCGCCGGCCCCTGCGGTCTCTTGTCTCTTTCACAAGCTTCAACATATCAACAAGTGCCGCCTCCCTTTCAGCCTGTGAGGGCGACTTCAGCCTCTGCTGTATCTCGTCGAACCGCGTCTTCTGCTCAAGGAGACCCGCGTGCTGCCTCCCCTCTCTCCTGTCTCCCTTGCGGCTGAGCGCTTGCCACTCTTTATTCGCATACTTCTTCAGCCGGCGGGACAGTGTCTTTGGAGGCCAGCCCGGAGCTTCCTCGTCAAAGGTTTGTGTCACCAACCTGTTCAGGACTTCGCCCATGGGGACCCCCCAGAAGCTGGCTATCACGTGAAGCTTGGCCTTGGCGTCAATGTCGAGACTTGTGCTGAACTGCACTTTTGTGAGGCTATCCGATTCGCCACCAGGCACGTCATCCTGAGTGTGGCCCGACCCAGGACGTCGGAGTTTGGCATATGCGAGGCGGACGCCGTTTACGGCACGCGCAGCCGTGAGTCTGATCCTACGAAGTGTGATTCTCATGGTTCTTAGCTCCCTTCACCTTCTCCGAGATCACCGAAGCTTGCCAGAGAAGTCCAACGACATCCAGTCGTACACGCGGGTGGGACCCGCCGAGCCCGTTGGACGCAGACTATTCGCTAGGGCGGATGACGCTTCTTAGGGGAGCATTTCTTCTGGAGCGTGGGGAGGTCAAGCTTCGCGACCGGTGAGAACTGGGAGTGCTGCTTCTGGAGGTCCTCCGGGGTCAAGTGTATGTACTTCATGGTCGTTTGGAGGCTGCGGTGGCCCATGAGATCCCTGAGCGCGAATACGTTGGCCCCGTTGGCGACGGCGTGAGTGGCGAAGCTGTGCCGGAACACGTGTGGGGAGGACCGAACCGCACCGAGGTCTGCCGCCGCGGCAAGTCGCCGCAGATACTGCTGGACGCTGCTGGCGGTGATCGGCCCGCCATCAGTTCTGGGGAACAGGTAGGGTGACTCGACCCGGCACAGCAGCGGACGGGTGGTGCCGATGTAGCGGAGCAACTCCCGCTTCGTGTCGGCTTGTACAAACACGGGCCGTATCCTGCGGCCCTTCCCCAGGACGACTATGCAACCCCGGTCCAAATCGATGTCTTCCATCGTTATGGCGGCGAGCTCGGAGATCCTGAGCCCGGTGTCGAGCAGTGTCAGGAGGATGCAGTAGTACTTGAGGCCCACGGGCTTGGACCGGTCGATGTGGTTGAGGAGTCGATTGATGGTCTCGAGACGCAGCGCGGGCACCGGCTTATCCGGCACGAAGGGGAGGGGGAACTTTGAGAGCGGGTTGACGGCGATGTAGCCTTCTCGAAGGAGCCATCCCCAGAGCGCTTTCACCGCTCGTGCGTGGCCGCAGACCGTGAACGGGGAGAGCTTGCCCTTCTCCTTCGATATCCTGGAACAGCTTGCCCAGCGGCGAGCCTGCTGCAGGTTTGCGATGTAAGCCCGGAGCTCGCGTGAGCCCAGTTCCCCGATGGGCTTCAGCAGGCCGCTGGAATCCAGGAAGGAGAAGAACCGCTCGAGGATCTCGAGATACCATGAGATGGTCTTGGGGCTGCGGTTCGAGGCCTCGAGGCTCTGCCGGTACTCCTCGAGGAGCGCCCTGAAGAAGTGTAGTGGGCTGCTCGCCCCGTCTCGTCTCTTGGTGCTTTGCCTGGTGCCGGGAGCTTCGACTGAAGAAAAACGCGGCACAGCACACCTCCATGTGCTGCCATCCGCGCTTTTCGTTCGTGCGCGACGGAAAGCAGACCTTATTTTTATCCTACCCTATATCATCTGCGGCCCGTTTGTCAAGACCACTGTGATCACGTCGAGTGCTATGCTCCCAGGGGTCCCTCCTGTCCGCTCTTGGTGGCTGCCTGCGGCTGGTCGGCGGTCGGCGAGAGCGCACCACCGGGGCACTTCGGGAGGCGGCGAGATTGTCGACGGGACTGAAGCGGTTGTGCTGGGCCTTGAGGTCGCAGGAGAAGAGGTTCAGATAGAGCCTCACCGTCGACAGGTCGGAATGCCCGAGGATACGCTGCAGGCTGAAGACGTCCCCTCCGTTCATCAGGTAGTTCTTGGCGAAGGAGTGACGGAAGGTGTGGGGCGAGCAGCGGACCCCGGTGAGGCCTGCCTTTCTCCCGAGGCGGCGCACCATCTGCTGGGCACCAGTCTTGGTGAGTGGCAGGCCCTGGGAGCTGAGGAAGAGCCTATCGACCGTCGCCGCGAGGGGCTCGGGCCGGCTCTCGCTGACGTACTTCCACAGATGGCGCCGCACTGTGCTCCCGATGGGGACGGTGCGTTCTTTGCCTCCCTTGCCGTGGCGGATCCTGACGGAGCCGTCGGCGAAATCGACGTCGTCGAGGGCGATGCCGACGACCTCGGAGACGCGGAGGCCGGAGTCGAGCATGAGCAGCAGGATCGCGAGGTTTCGGCAGGAGTTCTCGCTCGCGGCTTGGCAGGCCTGGAACAGGGCGCGGACCTGGTCCTCGCTGAACGTGGCGACGGCCTTGGCCGGAGCCCTGGGGACGCGAATGCTGCGAGGTGCCCCTCCCGCTCCAGCCAGTTGAAGAAGACCTTGAGCGTGCGGACATAGCCCTGGATCGAAGCCGGCGACAGGGGGGTACCGAGGTGGGGAACGCTGGTCTCCGTCTGGAGGTGGAGAATGAAGGCACGTATGTGGTCCCTGGATATACTGCTGACGAGGGTGGGCATGGCGTTCCCCGTGAGGAAACGCCGGAATCTCGCGAGGTTGGCGGTGTACCACTCGATCGTCTTGGGGCTGAGGCCCTCGGTGTGGCACGAGAGGGAGAAGGCCTTGATGAGCTGGTCAAGCTGGACGGCGCTGGCGTTCATGTGTGTCCTCCTGATAAAGCGTTAGGTGGTGCACGGGTCCATCGCATCCGCGATGAGAATCAGGGTGACAGAGAGATGCAGAATCAGGGTGACAAATCGAAGAAAGGCATGAAAAAACCGGCCTCCTTGCCAGGCCGGTTCCAGCGGTTTATCCGGTTTTTCGAAGCTAAACCGGGGCTCGATTCCGGGACTTGGTGAGCCGTGGTGGATTCGAACCACCGACACCCTGATTAAAAGTCAGGTGCTCTAACCCCTGAGCTAACGGCCCCCGCTTGTTGGGGTGTGAAAGGCCCAGTCTCGCTGCCGTAGGAGGCTGAGCCGTTCCGCCAAGCTGATTGTACTTGTGTCCAAGTGGGGTGTCAATTCGATGCTACGCCTGTGGGGGAAGCCGGCCGGCTGCCCCCGTTTGGTCGGGGCCGGGGTCTGATGCGCCGCCGCGCGGCCGTGCCTCGATGATCAGGTCGTGGCCGCTCCTGTAGGCTCTGTCGAGCGACAGTCGCAAGGCGCCGGCTACGCTCGTTACGCCCAGATCGCCCACCGCCTGGATGGCCTCGCCCATGATCTTGGGCGCCAGGATCACGACCAACTTGTCCGCGAGTCGCTGGCTGAGGAAGGAGGTTGTGATGGCGGCGCCTCCTTCGACCAGGACCGACGAGATGCTCATCTTCCCCAGCATGGGGAGCAGACCGCTGAGATCGATTCTCCCTTCCTCGTCCCTCTCGGCGGTGAGGGTCTGGACGCTCATCCGGCCCAGGGAGGACAGCTTCTCCTCCGCGGCCAGGGAGGTGGTCACCACTATCGTGCGGGCGACGTCCTGCTCCTGCAGCACGGCGGCACTGAGCGGGATCATCAGCCGGCTGTCGGCGACGATGCGGACAGGGCTTCGCCCCTTCACGAGTCGCACGGTCAGCCGCGGGTTGTCCGACATGACGGTGCCGATGCCGACGAGCACGGAGTCGTGGTAGCTTCGGATCCGGTGCGCGTATCGCAGCGATGGCTCCGAGCTTATCCAGCGCGAATCGCCGGTCGCGGCGGCTATTCTCCCGTCGATGGTCTGGGCCCACTTCAGGGTCACGAACGGCCTTCCGGTCCGGATGAACTTGAAGTAGACCTCGTTCAGCCGTTCGCACTCATCGGCGAGAACCCCGACCCGTGTCTCGATTCCTCTCTCCCGCAGTATCCGGATGCTTCTGCCGTTGACCTGCGGATTGGGGTCCGGTGTCCCGATGACCACGCGCCGCAGGCCGTGTGCCAGTAGCATGTCCAGGCAGGGGGGGGTCTTCTTGCCGTGGTGACAACAGGGCTCCAGCGTGACGTAGAGCGTTGCGCCGCCGATGTCACCCCCGGCGTCGCGGACGGCATTGACTTCGGCGTGGGGGCCGCCGAAGCGGCGATGGTAGCCCCGGCCGATCACCACGCCGTCGCGCTCGATGACAGCGCCCACCATGGGGTTCGGGCTGGTCTTGCCTAGTCCCCTGTGGGCGAGGGCCAGCGCCGCTCTCATGTGGCGCTCGTCGCCGACTGCCGCGTCCAGCATCGTCATGCTCCCGGAGAGCCGGCCGCCCGGCTCTCCGCCTGTGCCCAGTATATACGTCTCGTCTGCGGCGTCAACAACGGAGGGCGTATCGTGGCGCACGGGACGCGTCCGGCGGCACGCGGGGCGGACTCACCGGCTATGACGGGGCTTGGACGTCACTGCAGCCGCGTATTCAGAGGGGCTTCCGCGGGTCCAGGGGCATGCCCAACTGCAGCTTGGGCTTTGTGGTGGTTCGGTGACAGGACCTGCAGTAGTAGCGCTGCCGCGAGCCGTCTCTCATATACACGACGCCCGATCTGTGCAGGCGAAGGGAGTCACAGTACGGGCATCTCCCGTTCTCGGGATGCTCGCGAGGCATAGCGGACTAGTTCTCCAGGGCGCGCCTGTCTCTCGACAGCAACGTTGCAATGTGGAACCTTGTCTTGACGTTGGCCCAGTTCTCGGCGGCGTCCGGAGGTATGATGTGGTCGGGAACATACTTGTACACCCCGGAGACTATGGCGGAAACCTTGCGCGAACTGGCCACGGCGTCGGGCACGTACTCGTCCGCAGCACTTATGAGAGAGGAGCGCACCTTCGGGGGAAGCTTGTCGAGTCCTCTGATGATGCCGTCGATTGCCTTGGGAGGGACACGCTTGTCCAGCGCATTGAGGTACAGCAGCAGCAGCCGGTCGGGCACCAGCTTGTCCACGGCTTTGACCTCCAGGGATATGACCTTATGCGAAATGAACTTCGCCGGCGGATGGAAGACGGATATTACCTTCTTAAGCAGCATCACCCACCCCCAAATGAGAAATCCCGGGCCCACACGCAACGGAGCCAAAGAAGAGGTTGTAAGCTATTATAGCGCTTGTAGCCCAGTTGTCAACCGCTTACTTACTCAATCTTCACCAAACATACATTCCGCCCCGCTCCCTCATCCCGTGGACATCGGTCCATCCTCTCCCTCGACGGCCTTCCGGACAAACCAGTGCACGTACACCGGCCGCTCGGGGACGAAGCCCTTGCGCGGATGCAGATCGTCCCAGACCCGCTGGAACTCTTCAGGGCTCTCGCATCCCTCCTGCAGGTAGAGGTGGTCCTTCACATGCCGCAACGGCAGTCTCTCAATGGCCCTCAGTTCGAAATCGGCCCCGAAAGCCTGGAAGGTGTCACCCGGTCCGCCGAATCTCCTGCTCCTGCTGGTGCAGACTTTGCGGCCGGCAAGCATGGCCTCCCGCCAGCGTGGCTGGAAGGGCAGGCTTGCCGCCATGGAGAATCATGCTCCTTGAATGCCCTCTGAGATCCACGAGGGTCCAGCCGGACGGAAAACGGCCGACGCCCAAGACCATGGCGCCACGAATGTGCCGGGACAGGGCGCTGGCTCCCGCCTTGCGGATGTCGCAGCGCCCTTATGTCCGTGCCGGGGAGCGCCACTACGCCCGACAGCTATCGATGTAGCCGACGAAGTCGCCGATGGTCGAGAACTCTCTCATCCTTTCGAAGTCGATTTCGATGTTGTAGTCGCTTTCCACGCGGATGATTATCTGCAGCCAGTGCAACGAGTCGGCGTTGACATCCTTGAGCGCGGTGCTGGTCTGAATGTCATTCCGGTCGCAACGGGCGATCTTGGCCATTATCTCTCTGAGCTGTTCCAGCGTGGACATTATGCCTCCTGAGTTGGTCCGGGCCCCGGCGAGCCGGGGGGCCTGCACGGCTGCAGGTGGTTCTAGGCCGAGATCAGCGCTTGAGCCTTCTCCAGCTCAGAGCGAAGCAGATCGATGAATCCTGTCTCCGCGCAGGCCTTTGCCTCCTTGATGGTGTGCGCTATCTGGGGAGCCCGGCTGTTCCCATGACAGACCATGACCAGTCCGTCCACGCCCCACAGGGGCGCGCCGCCCAGCACGGCCCCGGGGCTCATGAGCCTCCAGAGCTTGTCGGTGACCGCTTCCAGCTCCTCCTGAGGGACGAGTTCCTGCAACTCCTGGAGCAGCCAGTCCCTGACGGTCTCACCCAGGCCCTCGCAGAATTTGAGCAGTATGTTGCCGACGAAGCCGTCGCATACTATGACGTTGGCTTTTCCCTTCGGGATGTCCATCCCCTCGACATTGCCGATGAAATTCAGGCCGCTCTTCTGGAGCAGGGGATATGCCTCCTTGGCCAGTTCATTACCCTTGCCCTCCTCCGAACCCACGTTGAGCAGGCCCACGGTGGGATTCTCGATACCCAAGAAAGACTTGGAGAAGACGCACCCGGCCACGGCGAAGTTCACCAGCCGTTCGGGCTGACAGTACACGTTCACTCCCATGTCGAACACCGAGGTCTGGGGCGAGAGTTGAAGGAACGGGCCCCCGGCCATCGGCCGGTCTATGCCGGGCAGCGTCCCCAGGTACTGCATGCCGCAGACCATGCAGGCGCCGGTTGAACCCGCGCTGACGACGGCATCCGCCTCGCCGCTCTTCACCAGCCTGGTGGCAACGGCGATGGAGCTATTGGGCTTGCGCATCACTGCCAGAACTGGATGCTCACCATCCGCTATGATCTCGGTGGCATCAACGATTCGAATGGGCAGGCCGGCCGTGTCATGCCTGCCGAGCTCCCTCTCCACCTGCGCCTGGGGACCCACGAGGATGATCTCAACTCCCAGATCTCTTGCTGCCTGGACCGCGCCCTTGACCGTCTCAGCGGGAGCGTGGTCCCCGCCCATCGCGTCAACTGCGATCCGCATCATCTTGCCGGTATCGGCCGATTCCTGCATGTTGCCTCCTCTCTTTACTCCCAGGCCTCACCACGTATGGCTTATCGCATCCCTGGAGCATACGCTGTGGCAGTTCACCTCATTCTTGCTGCTGCACGACTGGAACCCGGGGCACAGCAGCGCCAGCCCCTTCCTCGCGCCTTCTCGCACCTCTGCCCTGGGCCGATGGCCGTCCTCTCTGCCCAGGACCAGGAGCCCTGCCGGACATGCTTGCACGCAGTCACCGCATCCATCGCAGCGGCTGGAGTCGATCGCCACGAAGTAGTCCCCCGTGCCGTCGGTGTACCCGTAATGGACAGTCATGCCTGGAGCGCCGTCCTTGGCGCAGCGCTCGCTGGCGAAAAGGGCCGCTCCCAGCGCGCCCACGAGCTGGGGGTCATCGCAGAGAAGCGGTTCGAGTCCGATCTTGTCCCTGATCTTGGCGACCATCCCGCTGTTCTTGGCGATGCCGCCCGTGATCGCGAAGTCCGGCTGGACGGATACCCTTCTCAATAAGTTGAGGCTGCGGGTGGCGATCGCCTCATGCAGGCCGGCGAGAATATCGCTCTTGGCCACACCCTTCCTGAAGTGGGCGATGGCCTCCGACTGGGCAAACACGGCGCAGATCGTATTGAACGGTATGGCGTTTCGCGAAGAGAGCGACAGGTCGCCGATATCCTCCAGCCTCGCGTTGAGCACATCGGCTATCATCTCGAGAAAACGGCCGGTCCCGCCGGCGCACTTGTCGTTCATGATGAAGTTCGTCACCAGGCCGCGGCCATCGCAGTTGATCGCTTTGCAGTCTTGCCCGCCCATGTCCAGGATGGTTCTTACACCGGGGAAGTACCAGTTGATGCCCTTCGCGTGGCAGCTTATCTCCGAGACGTTGTCGCGGGCAAAGGGCACGAGAACCCTCCCGTAGCCCGTGGCGACGACGTAGCGCAGGTCATCGAGCGCCAACCCCGTTCCCCTCAGGGCCTCGGCCATCGCCATCTGCGACGTCTTGACGCTCTCAGGGCCCGTATCGCGGATCACGGAGGAGATGATCGAGCCGTTGCTCATGATCACCGCCTTCGCCGCCCGTGACCCTATGTCTATGCCGCCTACTATCACCGGCCTGCCCCTTTTGCCAGCGTCTCCCGGGCGATGACGGCGGCACCCAGCGCCGCGGCCATCTGCGGCGTCTCCGGGACGAGGACCTCGAATCCGATCTCTCGCTCCAGGATCTTGACGAAACCGCCGTTCAGGGCCACGCCACCGACGACTATCACGTCTCTCTCGATTCCCAGACGTTTGCAGAGAATCATAATGCGGCTCACGACGGAGGCATAGATGCCGGCGATGATCTGCTCTTTGGGGGTTGGCGGGTCGCGGTGCACGTGCGATATCACCTCGGACTCGGCGAAAACGGCACAGGTGCTGCTGATCTCGGGTCCGGAGGCCGCCGGCAGAGACGGGTTCGCCATGGCCTCCAGAGGCATGTGCATCACTTTGGCCATCTTCTGCAGGAACACGCCGGTTCCAGCGGCACACTTGTCGTGACTGACCCAGTCGTTGATGCGACCGCGATCGCTGACCCTGATGACGTTGCAGCTTTCGGCACCTATGTCTATCGCTGTTCGAGCCGACGGGAAGAGGTGATGCACCCCCCTCGCGAGGCAGGTCGTCACAGCCTTGTGCTGGTGCGGGAAGGGCAGCATCTTGCCCCCCATTCCCGTCGAGACCACGCAGAACTCGTGGTCGAGGTTCAACTCGGGTTGACCGAGGACGGCTTCCAGGGCCTCTCTGGCGCTCGATTGAGGCTCGTCGCCGGACGGCGTGATCCGGACGGTTGGCGAACCATCACCATCCAGCATGACTACCTTGGTCGTCAGACTGCCCACGTCGATGCCCAGGGCCTTCATCTGTCCCGGCAACTATCTGTCCTCCAGGAGCTCGAAGAACTGCTCCAGTTTCTCGCGCATCTCCTCTTCAGACGTGATCGTGGGGTCCACCACATCACAGTCGATCGTCAGCACCGGCACATCGATCTCGTTCAGGATATCCTTGAACAGCTTCACCGCCGCGCAGGTATGCCGGCAGCCGACGTCTGCGTAGTAGACCGCGCCATCGATCCTGTACTGCTCGGCGCAGTCGACGATGCTGCGCACGGCACGATCGTCGAGCGGGCCGTACATGCGCACTTCCGGGATCATGTATGACTTCTGCGCTACGCTCTCCAGGGGCCTGCCGGGGTCGAGCCTGCCCTCGCCCCAGTAGGTGAAGAAGGGTTCGGTCACGCTCACCGCGCCGTGCTCCTGGGACATCTTCTCCAGGAAGCCGATCAGGTACATGGGCGGGACGAAGAAGCTCATGAGCCGGAAACGCTCGTTGGGGACGGCTCCCTGGCCCTTCTCGACCCGGTCGGCAAGCTCGCGGCGCAGCGTCTCGAGGTAGGTGATCGCCTCCGGCTGTCCGGGAAAGAGGTAGTCGATCGTGAGCAGCTCCAGAAAGCCCTGTGTCTGAAATGGTGATGGCACGGCCTTGCGCAGCTCGCAGATATCGCGGAAGAGCTCGATTTGCCTGTCCATCACGCTCACTACTTCCGCGAGGCGGTCCCAGTCCATCTTCCGTCCGGACTGCTCCTCGAGAAAGCGTATCATGCCCTCCAGTTCTCCGACGAGGTACCGTCTCTCGGCCTCGCTCTGCTGGAAGGGGTGGTCGAGGAAGAAGCCGGGGCACCCGTTGATGTCCATCAGCAACTCACCGCTCTTGGCCGTGTTGTCGCAGATCAGATTCGACCAGAGCATTACATCCGGCCTGGGTATTGAGCCGGCGGCAAATGCGCCGGCCAGGCCCCGGTGAGGGGTACAGATCTCCGATGCTAGGCCCAGGGCGGTGCCTGCGGACAGCAGGTCGGCGCACTCGCCGGTGAAGAGCGATATCATCCAGGTCGTAACCTCGGTATGCATCGGGACCAGGCCCATCGCGTACAGGACCTCGGCGGGGAAGAACGCGGTGTGAGCGGCCACGAACTTGCCTTCGTCCGGGGCGTTCCTGAGCCGCGTGAAGTAGTCGGACAGGATCCGGTAGTAGACCCTCTCGCTCTCGCGGCCGTCGGGACTCGCCTTGTTCATCCGGATCATGACGCTGCATGCCCGGATGATCGAGTCTACCTTGTCTACTCTCTCGGTGGCGTCGATCATGCCTTTCGAGCTCCCAGCATCTCGAGGAATGCCTGCACTCTGGTCTGAATCTGTCCCGATCCTGACGTGCCGTATTCGACATCCAGGGGCAGTATGGGGATGCCGTGGTCCTGCAGCCTCCGAGTCAGGAGCGGCAGATCGTGGGCGTAGGCCACGCAGTACCGGATGACTTGGTTGACCACGCCTTCGACCCTGAAATCGTCCGCAAGGCCGAGTATGCGACTGAAGCGCTCCTCGGAGGGGAACATCCGCGCGCAGGGGAAGTTGGTGAGGTAGCGCCGCGAGATGGCCCGAAGCGGGGTCTCCTCCTCGCCGATGACCACCGGGTCGGACCAGTATCGGGTGCTGGTGCACAGCTCATCCGCCACCACGAGCGCGCCCTGACTCTCAATGGTCCTGATGAAGTCGGGGTTGGTCAGGACGCTGCCGGTGACCATCAGCCGGGCCCGGCCATTGTGAGCGGGCTTGAGATCGGCAAGGTCGCGCAGCAGGTCTCTAAGGTAGCCGTTGAATATCTCCTTGGGCATTCGGAAGCTGGCGGTGAGCACCTCCAGTGTTTCGGCACCCGTGATGGGCGGACTGTCGAGCTTCCGAAGCTCATAGAGAGCTTTCAGCAGCGCGCGCGACTCGTTATACACGTCGATCGAGTGGCGAAGCTGCTCGTCCGTTATCTCGATACCGAGGAACTGCTCCAGGTGCTCTCTGAACTCGGCGACCTGCTGGTGGTAGAGCGCCTGTGCCTCCGGAGTGAACTTGCGGGGTATCGTGAGCACGTGATGGAAAGACGTGCCGATGTAGTGGCGCCACAGGTCGAAGAGACGGCGGGAGCCGTCGCACGTGGAACCGCCGATGACGCCGTCCAGGAAGTCGTATTCCCCTCTCAGGCCCATCTGGAGGCAACTTCGGGAAAAGGAGCAATTGTTGACATAAAGATAGGCGCTCCCGTCCTCCAGTTCGGTCTCATGGCCGTAGCCGGTGATCCGGACCGGCAGGGCTCCTGCGGCATGAATGATCTCCTCGGGGACGTAGGTGCAGAGCCAGCCGAAGACCGTACCGCCCCGGCGCTTCGTGTCAAGCACGTGGGCTGTCTTGGGGTATGTTTCGTTGACCTCCCGGAATCTCTCGAACATCTGCGGCTCGGCTGTGCCTATCGGTGCAGGGGTCGCACTCTGGATCATGAAGCCAAGTCCGGCAGCCCCCTGTGGAAGCGCCCGCTAGCGGATCTTGGGGATGAAAGACATCTGCGAACTCTACTTATCGCCTATTATATATACCACACTTCACCATTTCAACTCGGGTTTTCCCGGCCCGGAACCGGCCGCTGTCGCGGGATTAGACTGGTGCCGCACGCCTGACTGCGGCGCAGATCGAGGGAGTTCCTTCCATGGCCGAGCGATTGACCGTAGGTGGGGCGAGTGGTACCATCGATGGAACTGCGAGAGAGAGGTGAGGCATGGCGATAGTCGTCGCGCAGAGGGAGTGCTCTGGCTGCGCTCTATGCGTCCTGGTGTGCCCGAGGGATGCGATGAAGGTCGGGCCCTCCTTCATCGTTGAACTGGATAGAGACAAGTGCGATGGGTGTCGAGAGTGCCTGTACTGCTGCCCCGCCGACGCGCTGATGGAGGCGTGAGATGGAGAGAAGAAC
>CAZNMB010000022.1:0-12418 GCA_964574095.1 uncultured Dehalococcoidia bacterium | reverse complement strand
GCCGGCGGGCACACGCACAGCGGGCTGCGACGAGCGCCTCCGCGCTCGTCGCAGCCCGGCCACAGCCCCCTGTCGGCCCGAACGGGCGGGCCCTAGTCCGCCTTGCTCACCAGCGCCTCGAGGTCGAGCGGCTCGCCCTTGGACGGGTCTTTCTCGAGCGTGAGCGCACCGACCGGGCAGATGTCCTCGCAGACGCCGCAGCCCATGCACTTGACCGAATCGACAACGACCACCTGCCGGTCCTCATCGAGGCTGAGCGCGTTGAACTGACAGTACTCGAGGCACTCTCCGCACCCGTTGCAGTACTCGCCCACGCGAGCGAGGTACCCCGACGGCGCGAGGATGGGGATCGCGCCTCCCAGGATGTTCCACATTCTGACTCCGGCGCAGCAGCAGCCGCAGCAGTTGCAGAGGAAGTAGAACCGCCTGCCCATCTCCTTCTTGAAGTATGCCGTATGAACGTGACCCCGCTTGTGCTCGGCCTCGAGGACCTGGACGGCCTCTTCCTGCGTGATGCGGTGGAACTTCGGGTTCTGGTCGATGATGAACGAGGCCATCGGGTCACCCACCATCAGGCACACGTCCAGCGGGTGGCAGGGCGTCGGAGAGGCCGCCCGGCAGGCGCACTCGCCGAGAGCGATGGATCCCGGGTTCTTGAGGATGATGTCCTTTGCCGCCTTGAAGGGGACCACGGTCTCGGGCGTGATCAGCGACAGGTCGTGCTTCTGCGTGACGAGCTGCATCGCGTCCTGCAGCTTGACCACCTTGCCGTGGTAGGTGTTGGTGGCGGGGTCGGCTGCCCCCTCACTGATTCCCTGGAGCGTCATCTTGAGCAGTCGCTCGATGTCCTCGTGCAGCTCTCCCGGCGGCCCTTTGGACGGCAGGCCTGACGCCTCGAACGCATGGTGGATGAAGTGATCGAGGTACTTGAGGTAGATGTAGGCATGGAAGAAGTCGCTCTTCTCCTCCGGCGGGAACATGTCGTACAGTTCCTGGGTCGAATCGCCCATTCCGTCCTCCTTTCTACGTATCGGCGCCGGGCGACGCGGGCTCGGCGCGGGTCACAGTCTGAGGATTGACTTCCTCTCGAGAAAATAGCGGCGCACGAGAGGAGCGACCCTCAAGCCGGAGCTCACCGCCTGGTGAGTCCCGATGAAGGCGAGGCCGCCCGCGTCGTGGCCGACGAAGAACAGGCCGGGCAGCGGGGATTTGGCCTTCGGCTTGTTCTTGCCGCAGTAGCCCACGGTAACGGCCAGGCCCACAGCCTCGCCGCCCAGTCCGGGCAGGACCGAGTCCCTGCTGAGCGCCGCCACCTGTGCCGGGCCCACGTAACCCTCTCGCGATTCGATGTACGGGACCGCCTCGGGGAACATCTCGTCGAACTGCTCGTCCACCTTTCTCTGCAGCGCTCTTATCTCCCTGGCTTTGGGGTCGGCGGAGCACCAGGTGCCCAGCAGCATCATCTGCTTGCCCGGAGGCGCCATGGACGGATCGAAGTTCGCCGGCACTACGCCATAGAACGATACCACATCGGGTATCCTGCCCGCCCTCATCTCGTCCAACTGCTCCACGTCCAGGTAGCTGTCCGGCGACGTGCCGAGGTACACGCCGTGCTCCATGACCGGCTTGGTGAATATGTAGCGCTGGCAGCAGAACCCCAGGCTGGGAACGATGTCCTTGACGTAGCTCACGTAGTCCGTGCCGAAGTGCTCCTCCCCCACCAGCTTTAGCACCGTGGGATGGATTCCGGCATTGCTCACGACGACCGGCGCCTTGTACACCCTGTCCCTGGTGGTGACGCCGGTGACGCGGCCGTCTTCCACGGTGATGCTCTCCACCCTGGAGCGGGCGCGCACCTCACCCCCGTTGGCCTTGAACACATCGACTATGTCGTCGACGAGGCGCGAGTAGCCGCCCCTCGGGTAGCCCGTCGTGGTGCGGTGGAATATCTGCATTATGCGCACGATTTCGGACATGGCGACCAGCTTGACGAGGCCGGTTGCCATGAGGTTCGCGTGCACCGCGAAGAAGGCGCGCAGAGGACGAGGTATGTCGTCGCGCTGGGAGAGCCATTCGTAGACGCTGAGGTTGTCGAGTTCCTCCAGTTGCTCGGGAGTCATCAGGTGCGTCTCGGCCAGCACCCTGAGGGCCGTCTCGCGGTCGGCGGCGTTCAACTCCCAGGAGTTGAACATGTTCTCGGTGGGGTCAACGTCCTGCTGCCCGGGTGCGTTGACCGTTGTTGACCACTTCCCGCTGGGGCGCCGGTACATCAGGGCGGTGGAGCCGGGGATAAGGTCCAGCCTGGACTCGATTCCCAGCTCTCGGAATGCATCCACGAAAGGCCCGACCTCCAGCGGTATCCCGTACGTGGGCCACAGCTCGCTCCTGAAGCCCTTCGCCGAGATCCCCATCTGCTTGCCGCCGACACGCTCGTTCTTGTCGAGCATCAGCACCTTCAGACCCCACTTGGCCAGTAAAGCGGCGCAGACGACAGCGCCGAAGCCCGCTCCTACCATGATCACATCATGCGTGTCCCTCATCTTTCGCTCCTTGTGAGATGGCGTGTATGCTGTACTCAGTTCGGTGTGATTCTTAGAACAGTGCGCGGTGAGTGAACCAGTAGTCGCGCACTATGTTGAATACATTCATGCCGGACTCCACGCACATGTGATTGCCAAAACCTGAGCTGCCGGCATCGGCGCCGACATAGAACAACCCGCCTATCGGGGCTTTGGGTGACGGCTTCAAGTTGCCGCATTGTCCGACTATCTGGCCGAGCCCGATACACTCTCCTCCTGTGCCCGGGACTACGGAGTCCCTGGACAAGCGTGATATTTGCGCCGGCCCGTAGTACTCTCTTCGCTCGATGTTCTTGAAGACGTCGGGCCACAGCCTGGCAATCTCTGCCTCGACTTTGTCCAGGTAGTGCTTGATCTTTGTCCTGGGATCGGCGGGGCACGTGATGCCGGTGTAGATGAGCTGTTTCCCTTTGGGCGCCATACCCGGGTAAAGCGAATTCGTAGACATGAAGATGTACATCTCCTTGGGCATCTCACCGGTCTCAGCTTTCAGATGCTCTTCCAGGGAGGTTACGGTGTTGTCGGAGCAATACACATACATGGGGTACTCCAGCACCGGCTTGCTCAAGAAGTACCTCGCTCCGGCGAAGCCGAGGCTGGGGACCAGGTCCGTCACGTAGTTCACATAGCTCCTGTCGAAATGCTCCTCGCCCACCAGCCTGAGCACTGTAGGTTGGATGCCGGCATTTGAGACCACGATGGGCGCCCGGAAAGACCCCTTGTTGGTTATCACTCCCTTGACCCGGCCCTTCTCCACCATGACCCGCTCAACTTTGGTCCGCAGAAGGAGGTCACCCCCGAATGACTGCATAGCTTTGGCTATCGCCTCGTACAGTCTGCCGAACCCGCCTGAGGGGTAGAGGCCACCGCCCTGGGTGTTATTCTGCTGGAATATCTTTGTGAACTCCGAGGCGCATGCAATAGGTCCAGGGACTTCCATGGTACCTTCGCTCTGCAGGGTGGCGAGCATCGAATAGAGCGAACGGGGTATCTGATAGCGGCTGAGGAACTGCACGGTGCTGGTCTCGTCCAGCAGGGTCTGATCATGGCGTGACATGGTCAGCATGTCGGTGAAGAGCCGCATGACCTCGGGCATATCGGCATCCGTCACGCCCAGCATAGTGAAGACTTCTTGGGGGTCTGCCGGTTTTCCGCCTCCGGGAAGCACTATGCTCCTGATCTCGCCGGAGGGCGTCTCATAGAACATGCGGCCCATGGGGTCGGGCGCTATCAGCTCTACTTCGTTCTCCAGTCCCAGTATCCTGAGTAGCGCATGGATTTCCGTGTTGCTGGATGGGCACGCTGCGATGGGCCAGTACTCGTAACGGAATCCATTCTTGGAAACGGTCATTGCCTTGCCGCCGACCTGGGAGTTCTGGTCCACGATCAATGTCCGCAGCCCGCACTTGGCCAGTAGAGCGCCGCAGGTCACGCCGCCCGGCCCCGCCCCGACGACGATTACGTCGTAGTTGCTTGCCATTGACTCCTCCTTGATTGATTGTCCAGGCTCGACTTCGCACGAATGCCGCGAACCGGGGGCAGGCCGCCCCGGTGCCGCTAGTACTTGCCCATGTGCTCCTCGACGATGGCAGGGATCTCCGCCTGCTCCGCCGGCGCCCTCCGCACCAGCGTCATGGCCCCGGTCTCGCACGAGGGAACGCAGGCCGCGCATCCCAGGCAGAGGCTGCTGTCCACAACCGCGGACCCGTCGACCTCTATTGCGTTGACGGGGCAGCGCTTCGCACAGGTCCCGCACGCATTGCACAGGTCCGCGTCGGACTGCGCCGCGAACGGCGACGGGATGAACGTCGGCGCGCCCTGGTGGTGGGCATGGAACATGGCGCAGCAGTCGCTGCAGCAGTTGCAGACGCAGTCGTTCACGTTGAGGGTGTGCACCAGGCCGTCCCGGTTGCACTTCTTCAGGAACTCGACCATCTCGTCATAGGTGAGCTCGCGCGCCAGGCCGTGCTCAACCGCCCACCGGCTGAGGTCGCCGGTCTGGAGGCATGTCTGCAGTATGTGCCCGCAGTGGTTGCCGGGGTCGGCCAGCCAGTGGGAGAGGCGGCACGGGCACTGGCCGACGCTCCAGTGGCCTGCGCCCTTCAGGACTTCGACAAGGTTCTCGGAGGGCAGCGCGTCCTCGGGCAGGGAGGCCACCCCGGCCCAGACGGGAGCGAAGGGGAAGCCGAGCTTGGCGAGTCTCTCCTCGGACCACTCCTTCAAGACCGTGTGCAGCGTCTTCCCCAGCTCCACCGTGTACGGGAACCTGATGTTGCCCCAGAGTCCCGTTTCCGAGAGCCCCGGGGCTGCCATTCCGACCACCCGATAGAGCGGGTCGTCAACGCCGGGCTCGATGTAGATGGTGCCCTTGTCGGCCATCGTGTAGAGCATTTTCTTCAGCTTCGCCGCTTCGATACCCGACCTCGCCGAGATCTCGCTGATCCTACCGCCGGACAGGCGCACCTGCAGGGCCAACCGGGCCTCCGCGGGCGTGAAGTACAGGCTCAGGAGCTTCAGGAGAGCGGGTGTCTTCGCCGCGCCGACGACGTCCTCCGCGTCAACCATGTCGGCCAGCTCCTCGTAGACATCTCCGTCACTGCTCATTGCGGTATCTCCAATCCTCCCCCGGCGGCACCCGCCGTTCGCCTCAGGATCGACGCCCTTGGCGTGACCCTCTCTGGCGGTTGGTGCTGCAGCCGCCGGGTACAACTACCCCAATTGTAGCCGCAGGATAACCCTGGCAGTGGCCGGCGGCCATCGTGCCTGTCTGTCATCTGAGATTAGGCCGGTACCCCCGCGCCAGCGGGGGACACCACCGCGGGCATGGTGGCGGCATGGTGCGGAGGACAGTGCTGACACGGGACGGCCGTGCGTGCACGGCGGCTGCCGCGTCATTTGATGGCTACGGCAATCAGCAGGTCGCTCTCCGCCTTGTTGTACGGGCCGAAATCATATCCCCCGTAGAAGTCCATGGTGCGGAACCCGGCTGCCTTGAGCAGCCTCTCGTGGTCGTCCTTGAGAAAGACGCGGGGGTAGTCTATGCTCCACACTCTGAAGTCGGGGCCGTCCTGACCGTGGAACATGTCCAGGACGTTGTAGCGGGCCCCTTTCTTGTCGTAGTCGATCACGAAGACACGCGAAAAATCCCTCGTATTGACCGCCGGGATGAACCTCGGTCTTCGCTCCCACTGCTTGTCGGTCGTACTCTGCGTGAGGACGAACACGCCGCCCCTGTTGAGCACGTCGCGCATGCTGCGGAACGCCCGGAGCACTTCGAGCTCGTTGCGCATCTCGGCTATGGACGTGGACAGGCAGGTGACGGCATCGAACTTGCTGTCGAAGTGCTTCGCCAAGTCGCGGTAGTCAGCTTGGTAGAGAGGGATGTCCAGGCTGTGCCGGGCCAGATTCGCTTCCGCCTGGTCCAGCATTGCCTCGGACCTGTCGGCCCCGCACACGTCCCGGCCCAGAGTGTGAAACAGGTGGAGGTCCCGCCCTGTTCCACACGCGCAGTCAAGCACGCCCTGGACCCCGTTGTCATCGAACAGCTTGCGGAAGAACTCCGTCTTGGCGGGGTCATGCTCTTCAAAGTTGGGAAAGAACAGATCGTATCGCTCCGCGAAGTCTACGTACCGGTCACGAGCCATGCTGCAATCACCTCCTCCACGAGCTAGCCTGTCGTCGGGACCGGCCCGACGACGATGGTCTTGATGTTCACGAACTCCTTGATTCCATAGTGAGACAGCTCGCGGCCGTAGCCGCTGCCTTTCACGCCACCGAAGGGCAGGCGCGGGTCCGACCTGACCTGGGCGTTGACGAAGCAGCAGCCGGCTTCGATCCCGGTCGCCGCGATACTCTCTCCCCGGGCACTGTCCCGGGTGAATACGGCCGACCCGAGGCCGTAGGCGGAATCGTTGGCCGTCTCGATGGCTTCATGCTCGTCCTGCACCGGGATGATCGCCGCGACCGGGCCGAACAGCTCCTCATCGCAGGCCGGCATCCCTTTCCGCACGCCGGAGAGCACTGTGGGCGGATAGAAGGCGCCTTTGCCCTCGGGAATCTCGCCGCCGAGGAGGCACTCTGCCCCCATGGCGATGCTCTCGCGGACCTGCCGGTGAAGCTCATCCCTCAGGTCGTGCCGCGCCAGGGGCCCCACTTCGGTGCCCTCGTCGAGAGGGTCACCTGCCTTGACGGCGCGCATTCTCTCCACCAGGAGACGCTCGAACCGCTCGCGATGCGCCTCCACCACGATGAGCCGCTTGGCCGCGATGCAGCTCTGACCGGAGTTGGTCAGCCTGCCCGCGGCGCATGTGGCCGCCGCGGCTTCAAGGTCGGCATCCTCGAGTATCAGGTAGGGGTCGCTGCCGCCCAGTTCGAGGACGGTCTTCTTGAGCATCTCGCCGGCCTTCGCCGCCACCGCGCGTCCGGCTTCGACGCCGCCGGTGAGGGTGACGGCCCTGACGAGGGGGTTCTCGACAATGGCGGTGACCTGGTCGCTGCCCACGAGCAGCGTCCTGAAGACGTCGGGCGGGAACCCGGCGTCGCGGAATACCTCCTCGATAGCCAGCGCGCAGCCCGGCACGTTGGAGGCGTGCTTGAGGACCGCCGTGTTGCCCGCCATCAGGGCGGGCGCTGCGAACCGGAAGACCTGCCAGAAGGGGAAGTTCCAGGGCATGATCGCGAGGACGACGCCCAGCGGCGGGAAGGTGACGTAGCTTCTGGCCCACTCCGTGGCTACCGGCTCCGGCTGCAGGAATCTCTCCGCGTTGTCCGCGTAGTACTCGCACCCCCAGGCGCACTTCTCCGCTTCCTCCCTTCCCCCGGCCACCGGCTTGCCCATCTCCTCCGCCATCAGCCTCGCGTAGCGCTCTTTGCCGTCGCGCAGGACGCGGGCCGCCTCCTTCATCAACGTCGCTCGTGCGGTGAAGTCCGTCCGGCGCCAGCCGGCGAAGGCCGCGTGCGATTTCTCGATGATGCGGGAGACCTCCGCCGGGGGCATCTCGCGGTACTCTCGGATCGTTGCGCCCGTTGTGGGGTTCACCGATTTGATGGTCATCGTCGGCCCCGGCCTCTCCCGCCGCGCGTCCCGGCTGCGGCTAGGCCAGATCCCTGGTCATCTTGTAGAACTCGAAGTACCGGCGTCCGATCCGCAGGACCGGAGATTTCGTCTCGACCCTGTATGCCAGCCTCTCGTACAGCTCGATGGCCCTCGTGTTGTCCGTCTCCACGTCGAGGACGATTCGCTTGGAGCCGGCCGCTCGCGCCTCCTGCTCGACGGCCTGCATCAGCCGGGTCCCGAGGCCCCTGCTCCTGAACTCGGGATAGGCGGCGATATGGGCGAGGTAGGAATCGCCGTGTCCGATCTGCACCATGATCCGGCTCGACCTGCCCAGGTGGGGCATCTGACTCAAGAACGCGAGTCTCAGGTGCCGCGCGAGCGAAAGCATCGTGCGCAGCCCTTCCTTTCTCATCTGGGCGTGGGTGAAGGCGAGGGCCATTCCCGCCGTCCGGCCGTCCGCCTCGATGAAGTGCGAGTGCGTGTGGCTGAAAGCGTTCCTCTGATGCGGGAACGACCCTGTCATCGTCCTTCTGAAGTTGGACTCGGACCCGAACAGTGCCGGAAGCAACTCCGTGCCGGTGAAGAGGGCAAGCTCGGCGAAGTCGCGGGCGTCTGCGGGTCTGCCTCTTCGTATCTGGATCGCTTCCATCGGGCCACGGCGCTTTCAGCGGCGGCTTCGCCGGAGATGTACGAGAGTCTATCACACGTCTCGGCGGCTGCCAATAGCGCCGCGCGGGACAGAGGGACGCCATCCTGATCGAGAAGCCCTTGAGTGCCTGGTTCACGCGCCAGACGGAAACGAGCGCGGTAGAGTGGGCTGGGCAGGCTCCGCGGAAGCTGAGGCCCACGCGTGAAGACGGGCGGCTCTTTCTCAAGCCAGATCTACGGGTGGCAATCAGGCAGGTCGCCGGGCCGGACGGTGTTTCAGGAACAGGTAGACAGCGGCGCCGAACACCACGAATCCGAGGACCGAGCCTGCAATCACCCACCGGTTGAACTGAGTCTCTGCGCCCACCACGAGATCCAATTCGACATTGCTGCCGACATTCCACGCGCCCGTTTGCTCCGCGCGATGGCCATTCACGACGAAGGTCACCGGAGTACCATTATCGTAGTCGAGACCGGAACGCCCTACGATCAGGGCATACCCTGCCCCACTCGATGTGGTGGTGAATTCGTCACCCTCAACCATGGCCGAAACGACCGTGCCCGGTGGCGCATCCGCGCCATCCAGTTGGACCCTCCCCCAGAATCGGCACGGCGGGGCTGATGGTGGCATTGGTGCCGGCGTAGGTGTGGCCCACAGTAGCCTGGGAGTAGGGGTCGGCCACCCGGGTGGATAGGGTGACGGCGTTGGTGCGGGCGTCGCCCAGCTGTCCCAGTGGACTTCCACGCCCCTGTTCTCGAGCGCCGGAACTCCAACGAGAGCCGAGGTCTCGCTCAGGGGATTGCCGCGCAGTGTCACTGTGTCCCCGGTACCGAGACCGACGTTCTCTACCAGGCCCGTAATATCGGCTATTGCGTTGTCACGAAGATCGAGCCTGGTCAGATTCACGAGATTCGTGAGAGGAGAGACATCGGTTATCCTGTTCTCGCCCAGTTCCAGCTCCGTCAGGCTGGTAGCATCGGCGAGCGGAGCGACGTCACCCACCTGATTGCCGGAAAGGTCCAGGTACATCAGCTTGGTGAGAGTGTCGAGAGGCGGTATTTCGCCAATGTCATTCTCCCGAAGATAGAGTCCGATCAATTCACTGAGGCCGGCGAGAGGCGAGAGGTCGTCCACTTCGTTGTTGCTGAGATCAATGGCAGTCAGGCTTGGGATTCCGGACAGGGACGTGATATCACTGATCCCGTTGTGGCTCAAGTTCAGGTGTGTCAGACTCGGGAGGTTGGACAGACTCGACACGTCGTCTACCTCACTCGATATGAGCCAGAGAGACTCTAGATGGGGGAGGTTGGACAGGGGGGAGACGTCGTGTATTTCCTCGTCGAGAATATAGAGGGCCGTTAGCCTGGACAGGTTGCATACCGCGGAGATGTCAGTGATGTTGTTTCCCGCCACATAGAGGAATGTCAGATTGCCGAGGGCGGCCATGGGTGAGATGTCGCGGATCTCGTTGTCCACAAGGTGGAGCTCGGCTAGACCCGTGAGGTTGGCCAGCGGGGCAAGGTCCTGCGCACGGGTGCCGCCGAGACCAAGCACGGTGAGGCTGGTGAGGCTCGAGAGCCCGGAGATGTCCACTATGGCGGCGTGTTCTGCCGAGACAGACCACCAGACCCCCAGACGCGCGAGATCGCTGGCGCGGCGAAGACGCTCCAGCCCAATCCTCAGTTCGGTCAAGCCGGTCAAGCTGGAGAGCGGCGAGATATCGGCAATATTCGGGCCTGACAGGTAGAGCGTAGTGAGGCACTTCAGACCGGATATGGGTGTGAGATCGGACACTTCGGTTCCGAGGATGTAGAGGGTGGCAAGGTTGCCGAGGTCTGAGATCGGAGATACATCAGTTATAGGCTCGTCCTTGAGCGAAAGGAATGTCAGACTGGCGAGATCAGCTAGGGGGGAGATGTCCGCGATTCGGTTTCCCTCAAGCCACAGGTGCGTCAACCCGGTGAGGCTGGAGAGCGGCGAAATGTCCTGTATGCGATTGCCATCAGGGGGGCGAGGGATACTAAGAACGCCCTCTGGTGGAACGTAATTGCCGCCCAAGTCGAGCTTAGCGAGGTTGGTGAGGTCGGAAAGCGCCTCGAGGTTGTCTATGCGGTTCCATGCCAGCACAAGAGTGTCAAGACTCGTGAGGCCGGAGAGGGCGGACAGGTCGCCTATCTCGTTCCGGGAGAGGTCGAGTTCGGCCAGATTGCTGAGTCCTCGAAGCGGGGCAATATCGGTGATGCCATTGTCCGACACATCAAGCAGCGTTAGGCCGGTCAGGTTCGACAAGGCGCTCACGTTGCCCACGCCATTACTTCCCAGGCTGAGTCTCGTCAGATCGGTGAGACCGGCGATGGCGCTGACGTCCCGAGTCAAGTTGAATCCGAGCGAGAGCTCAGTCAGGTTGACGAGGCCACGAAGCGCGCTGAGGTCCTGTATCTCGTTCCCCATGAGGTCGAGATGCGTGAGGTTGCTGAGGTCGGATAGTGGCGTCACGTCTTGTATGTGGTTTTGAGAAAGATCGAGTTTCCTCAGGTTGGCGAGACCGGACAGCGGGCCGATGTTGGATATGCCCCCGGACCAGACAGTCACTGCGCCGTACGGCCTGAACATGCTGGAGAGCGACAGAGAGCCGCCGTCGGGCGGCGCCGGGTCGAACGAGCAGAGTCGATCAGCATCCTCCGCGCCCTTCCCTGAGAGACAGAGAGCAGTGAGGTTCGTGCAGTGCTCCAGGCCGGTGAGGTCAGTGATGCCCCTTGATGAGGCGCTGAGCACTGTGAGGGCGTCGAGGTCGGACTGGCGGATGCTGCCCGTGGGCTTGCCGATTGCCTGACGGATGGCGGACTCAAGATTCGGATTGGGGAAGGCGACACTGTTGGCTTCGGAGACCCGTGTTGGAGGCAGGGCGCTCACCAGGAACACAACCATGATCGCCAGAGCCCAGCGGAGTGCGCGAGTTCTTCCCCCTTTCACACTGCGGGCATAGTCACGCAGGCCATGGCAACGAAGGAGTCTCATGGTTATGGAACTCCTCAGAGACTATCTTGAATGAACATAATAGCAGACTCCGAGCTGTTTGTCAAGCGTTCCTTCTTCACCGCTGCTTCGGCTTGCGCTGATCTCCGAATGAAGCAGGGTCCGCGCGGGGAGCGCGGACCCTGGCTCCCGCAGCACGGCCGGATCACCCGTCTGACCGCCCCTTTGTCCGCTTTCTTCCACGCGCCAGACAGAAACGAGCGCGGCATGGTGGACTGAGCAGGCTCCGCGGAAGCTGAGGCCCACGCGTGAAGACGGGCGGCCCTTCTTCGTGCCATAGGTACACGCGGGAATCACCCCGGTGTGGAGAAACGAAGCTCTTGAGACTGGCAAATGCATTAGGGAGCCTTACTGCCGGCCTGTTGACCCCTTTGTTATAAGTGCCAAAGACAATAGCTGTATGTAATGTGGGTATGTTAATATGATCAAAGAGGCGGAACTCAGGGATAGAAATATCTTAAGATAGAATTGCAGAAGGGAGAAATATCATGGCCGGCATTGTAGGTATCCTAAAAGCACTGTTAGGCAGATGTGAAACAAAGGAGCTGGATCCCAGACTATGGAGCATAGAGAACGGCATGGTTCGGGTGAAGCTAAGTGAAGTAGCTGAGCTGGGTGTTGGGGGCGGTGCAGTCTACCTGCAGGGCAAGGGATTGGATATGCCCATTCTCATAGTAGGAACTGAGGATAATAGATATCTTGCCTTTGCCAACAAGTGCACTCACGGCGGTCGCAAGATAGACCATGTACCAGGCGAGTCCAAACTTCGCTGTTGCAGTATCGGTCACTCAACCTACGACTACAATGGGAACGTAGTTAAGGGTATGGCAAAAAGGCCAATAACAAAGTATGAAACGGAGATCAGCGATGCTGACTTGATAATCAAACTGTGAGTGGTTTTCCTTTGCTGATCCTGATTGCTTAGACTCTACTCGCGAACCTCAAGCGGATTATGACACTTCGAACCCTTATCTCGATACCTACACTGCTTGACGGCAGGTCAGCGAAGCGCTATCTTCTAGCAGTGCTTTGGATACATGCTTGGAATATGAGTGAAACGTTGGTGGTTCAATTTGCATTGAACAGTAGTAAGGAATG
>CAZNMB010000021.1:0-12604 GCA_964574095.1 uncultured Dehalococcoidia bacterium | reverse complement strand
GTCGAGGATGCCCGTTGTTATCTACCCATCGGCTGCTACGAGCCGGCGGTCGAGGGGAAAGAGGTCGGTTGTACGATGAATATCACCGTCAACCTCGCGAAAGGGGTGGAGCTTGCTTTGAACGACGGCCGTGATCCGTTGTCAGGGGAGCAGGTAGGGCCCCATACCGGTGATCCGAGCGGTTTTGGCGGTTTTGAAGATCTTTGGAACGCTTACACCCGTCAAATGGACGCCTTCCTCGAAGGCGCCGTGGAGAGTATCGGTGCGGCGGAGAGAGCGTGGCCGCAGATCAGTCCGTCGCCGTTTATCGCAGCCACCATAGACAACTGCATCGCCGACGGCAAGGATATCAGTGCCGGCGGGGCGGTGTATAACTCTGTCGGATTTGTCGGGACCGCCATCGCCAATACCTGCGATTCTCTCCTGGCCTTGAAAAAGGCGGTCTACGACGAGAAACGTTACACAATCGAGGAGATTCTACAGGCGCTTCATGAGAATTTTGAAGGTAATGAACCCATGCGGCAGTATCTCCTCAACCGGATAGCCAAGTGGGGCAACAATGACGAAGAAGCCGACGCACTGGCCAAAGAGATCGCGGAATACTACTGCAACAAGGTCCACTCGTTCCGCAACGGCAGGGGAGGGCCATGTCAAGCGGCTCTCTTCTCATTGACCTTTGCTCTCGAAGGCGGTCTCCTGACCGGTGCGCTTCCAGACGGTCGTAAGTCCGGGGAGTCTCTTGCTCCCGGAATCGGGGCGTCCTACGGAAGGGACCGTCTTGGGGTAACCGCTCTGCTCGAATCTGTGGCCAAGCTCGACGCGACACTCATGCCCAACGGCGCGGTACTGGATGTCACATTGCATCCAAGTGCGGTAGAAGGCGAGGAGGGGCTGCAAGCCCTCATCGCCCTCATCAAGACTTTCTTTGCCGGGGGCGGCTACGCAATTCAGTTCAACGTATTCGATACCGAAACGCTGCGCGACGCTCAGCGTTTTCCGGAACGTTATGCGAATCTTCAGGTCCGTGTAACCGGGTGGAGCGTCTATTTCACATCCATGTCCACTCTCGAGCAGGACCAATATATTGCCAGGATTACTCATGGAAACTGATCGAACCCGGAAAGGCTGGATTTTCGACATCAAGCGTTTCGACGTTCACTACGGGCCCGGGATCAGGACTACCGTCTTCTTCAAAGGCTGCCCGCTGAGGTGTCTCTGGTGCAGCAACCCGGAATCGATGAAGCCCTTCCCGCAGTTGTTCTACTTCGAGAACCTGTGCACTCGGTGCTCCCGCTGCGTCGAGGCCTGCCCCAACGGGGCCACCACCATGACGCCCGACGGGATCATGATAGACCGCGACCTCTGCCAGAGCTGCGGCAAGTGCGTCGAGGCCTGCCCCAACAAGGCCCGGGAGATCAGCGGCAAGATCATGAAGGTCGGCGAGGTGCTGGAAGAGGTAAAGAAGGACTCCCTGTTCTACCAGAACTCGGGCGGCGGGGTCACGGCCTCGGGGGGCGAGCCAACACAGCAGCCCGAGTTCCTCTGGCATCTGTTCGCCGGGTGCCATCGGGCGGCCATCCAGACGTGCCTGGACACGACAGGCTTCGTCAAGACGGAGACACTGAGGTGGATTCTGGAGCAGACCGATCTCGTCCTCTACGACATCAAGCACATGGACCCCGCGAGGCACAAGGAACTCACGGGAGTGGATAACGGCCTGATCCTGGAGAACGCCAGGGTGGTGGCCGCCGCCAAGCCGATGATCATACGTCTGCCCCTGATACCGCGACACAATGATTCGGAGGAGAACCTGGATGCCCTGGCCGCATTCATGGCCGAGCTGGGGCTCAAGCGAATCGACCTTCTGCCCTATCATTCGCTGGGGAAGACGAAATACGAGCGACTGGGGCTGGAGTACAGGCTCGAGGGGCTCCAGCCGTACGAGCCCGACCAGGTGAGGGAGATCAAGGCCCTGCTCGAATCAAAGGGACTGGAGGTCGGGGTCGGCTAGACGCCTGTTCGGAGTGGGAGCTTCGGGCCACAAGCACAAGGAGGGCACCATGGACTACTCGCTCAGCGAGCAGCAGCAGATGTTGCGAAGCGCGGCACGTGATTTCCTGGAGAAGGAATGCCCCAAGAGCCATGTCCGCGAAATGGAGAAGGACGACAGGGGCTACTCTCCGGGGCTGTGGAAGAAGATGGCCGATCTCGGCTGGATGGGGCTCGTCTTCCCCGAGGAGTACGGCGGGAGCGCGCTGGGGCCTCTGGAGCTCGCCGTGCTGCTGGAGGAGATGGGCCGGGCGCTTGTTCCGGCGCCGTTCCTCTCCACAGTGGTCTGCGGCGGCCTGACGATCCTGCGGTGGGGCAGCGAAGAGCAGAAGAGGACGCTGCTGCCCCGGATGGTGAAGGGCGAGGTAATAATGGCGCTCGCGCTCACCGAGCCCGCCGCCAGCTACGACCCGGCGGACGTCACCGTCCGGGCCGTTTCGGACGGAGATGATTTCGTAATCACCGGCACCAAGCTCTTCGTGGAGAACGCGCACGTTGCCGACTACCTGGTCTGTGTCGCCAGGACCGGCACCGCGCCGGACACGAGCGACGGGATAACCCTCTTTCTGGTCGACGCCAAGAGCCCGAGGGTGAGCTGCACTCTGCTGAAGACGTTCACCGCCGACAGGCAGTGCGAGGTCGTCTTCGACCAGGTCCGGGTCACCAGGGCCAACGTGATCGGCGAGCCTGGAAAGGGATGGCGGATAGTGGAGGACATCGTCGAGCAGGCCGCCTTCGCCCAGTGTCCGTGGATGGTGGGCGGGGCCCAGCAGGTCCTGGAGATGGCGACAGACTACGCGAAGGAGAGGGTCCAGTTCGGACGGCCCATCGGCAGCTTCCAGGCCATACAGCACAAGTGCGCCAACATGGCGACCGACGTCGCGGGCGCCAGAGACGTCACCTACCTCACGGCGTGGAAGATGAGCGAGGGGCTTCCCTGCGCTCAGGACATATCGATGGCGAAAGCGTGGACCTGCGAGGCATATCGCAAGGCCTGTGTCGAAGGGATCCAGATCCACGGGGGCATCGGGATCACGCAGGACTACGACGTGCAACTCTACTACCGGCGCGCCAAGGCAGCGGAGATAGCCTTCGGGGATGCCGACTACCATCTGGAGCTTGTGGCCAAACATCTGGGGCTGTGAGCCAGGGGGCACGGCAGGCCGTGCCCCTACGTTTATGAGCGGAAGGCGCCCGCCGGCGTGTTTCCCGGCTCAGAGGCTGAGCGTCATGTCCTCCCGGGCGAATTCGACGTCGGCGCCCAACTCGCGGGCCACGCGTTCCACCTCGCCACGAATCTCGTCCTCCAACTGAGGGCTCATGTGGATGGGCACCACGCGCGGCAGATAGCCCCGGACTTTGCGGAACAGCGCCAGCTCCTCGCCGAACAGGCGGGGGCAGAGGTGCTTCGTGGCAATCGCATGCTTCTCCAGCCTGTCGGGAAGGGTAACATCGATGAGGAGCAGCTCCGGCGAAATGCGCTCCCAGCATGACAGCAGGCCCGGCCCGGTATCGCCGGTGTAGAAGAAGCTGCGCCCCTCCCGGGATGTGACCTGATAGCCCACGGTGGCGACGTGATTCGTCGGGACGGGCAGCACTGTGTATCCGTCCACCTCAAGCTCCTTGAGCGCCTCCAGCGGGCAGTACGTGAGCGCGGGGTTTGCGGCCGGCAGCCGGCTGAAATCGGGGTACACGACCCCGTCAAGCAAGTGGTCGGAGACCGCCTTCAGCGTGTCAGCCTCGCCGTATACACGTATGTTCCTTTCGACAAAGGAGAAGTTGATTGCCATCGCGGCCACGTCCTTGACGTGGTCATAGTGCCGGTGCGTCACCAGAATCGACCGCACCTTCTCCTGCTCGGAAAACGTGAGGCCGGAGGCAAGGGACCCGGCATCCACCGCGAGGACGCCATCGACGAGCAGACACGTCATCCTGCTTGTGGCCGACTCGATGTTGTGCGCGCCCAGGACCCTGATCTGCATAGCGGGTTATTCCTTTCGTATCAACTAGATCTCAGCTCGTCACCACGAGGGGATTGAAGTTCGTATCGTAGTCGTAGGTGTCGATGCCCTCAGCTCTCTTCAGGTAGTTGACCACGGCGTAGGTGAACGGCGTCGCCACGACCTCGTAGGCGGTCTTCAGTACCCAGTGGGTGATGATGGAACCGACCAGCACCGGCCACGGCAGCACGGATGCGAAGGCGATGGCGATGAAGACCGAGGCATCCAGCCCCTCTCCAACGAGGGTGGAGCCAATGGTCCGGGCCCACAGGAAACGCCCCCGTGTCCTGATCTTCATCTTGGCCAGCACGAAGGAATTGGCGAATTCCCCGACGAGGTACGCGACAAACGAGGCCGCCAGTATCCGGGGCGTGTAGCCCAGGATACGATCGTACGCCGTCTGCGCACCGGGGTCAAGCGCCGGGATCAGCCCGGCCAGCCAGAACGCGCCCACGGCGATCAGGTTGCAGAGAAACCCGAGCCAGATCACGCGCCGCGCCTGACGATACCCGTAGACCTCGGTGAGGATGTCGCCGAATATGTAGCTCAGGGGGAAGATGACGATGGCCGCAGGCACCGGGGCCGGCAGCTCAACGCCGCCGATGGTCCAGGGACCGACATTCAGAGTGATCAGTTTGACGGCGATGATGTTGGCGGTGATGAGGCAGGTGACGAAGACGGCGGCGACGACGACGAAGCGGTGCGATACGACCATTGCCTGCTACATCCAGCGCCTCGAGCGGAAGAAGGCCAGCATGCCGACAATGATGACGAGCATGGCGACGGTTATCCCGGCGAAGGCCTCCGGGCTGTCGATGGGCATCGGGTATATGTTCATCCCCAGGAAGCTGGCGACGAGCGTCAGCGGCATCATTATCACGGCGATGACAGTCAGCACACGCATGACCTCGTTGGTGCGAAACGAGGTCAGCGTGGTATTAGTGTCGCTGAGGCCCTCGACAACCTCCTTGTAGTCCTCCAGCGTGTCCCTGATCTTGCGCAGGTGGTCCGCGATGTCGCCGAAGTAGATCTCCGGGTCCTCGGTGAACACCGGCCACTCCTTCTGCTCCAGCGTCTCGACGGCCTCCGTCTGCGGCTTGACTATGCGCCGGAACGAGATGATGTCACGGCGCAGCACGGCCACATCGGCCACCGTCCCTTTCGGCCTCCCGGCGAAGATCCTGTCCTCGACCTCCTCGATGTTCTCGCCGATCCTGTTCATTATCGGGAAGCAGTAGTTCACCAGCCTGTCGAGAATGAGATAGAGCAGGTAGCCGGAGCTGCGGCCCATGCTTTCCTCTCTGGTCTTGTCATTCGTTTCACACGCTCTGAAGAGCGTCACCAGGGGCTTGAGGTCTCCCTGGTGCAGGGTGATCAGGTAGTCCTCGCCGATGAATATGGAGACCTGACTGGCGGTGGTGACGCGCGCCTCGCGATTGAACACGGGGAAGTGGAACACCATGAAGAAGTACTCTTCGTACTCGTCGATCTTGGGCAACTGGACCTTGCTCAGGCAGTCGTCCAGGTCAAGGCGATGGAAGGGGTAGTGCTCGGCGAGGTACTGGGTCTCGGCCTCGGTCGGCTGTTCGATGTCGATCCAGGTCAGCTTATTCCAGACGAGCGACCTGATGCTCGGCTCGGCTGCACCGGCGGGCGGGGCAACCGCGCCGGCACCGCGTCTTCTCCTGACCGGCGTCCTGGCTATGCGCCTGATCCTCATCGTCATGAGAGAACTCCAGCCGGATCAGCCCAGGGAAGACAGGTACCCTTCGGCGGAGATGGCGGCGATCGCCCCGTCACCGACCGCGCTGGACACCTGCCTCGGCGATCCCGCGCGTATGTCGCCGGCGGCGTACGCTCCCGCCACGTCCGTCTCCATCCGGCTATTCACCAGTATAAAGCCTTCCGGCGTCAAGGCAAGCACGCCCTGCAGGTAGCCCGTGTTGGGACGCAGTCCCGCAGCTATGAACACCCCGGAGACCTCCAGCGTCGTCTCCGCCCCGGACTTCACATTCGAGGTTCGCAGCACACCGACCTGGCCGTCTCCCTCGATGGACTTCACTACGGTATCCCAGGAAAACTCGATCTTCGGCTGCGCGAAAGCCCTCTCCTGAAGTATCTTCGTCGCCCGGAGCTGGTCACGGCGGTGGATGACGATCACCTTCGACGCGAATCTGGTGAGAAACAGCGCGTCGTTGAGCGCCACGTTGCCCCCCCCGACTACCGCCACCACCTGGTCGCGGAAGAAGGCTCCATCGCAGGTGGCGCAGTATGATACCCCCTTCCCCCTGAGCTCCTCCTCACCGGGTACGCCGAGCTTGCTGTGCTCGGAGCCGGCAGCGACTATCAGCGCGCTCGCCCGGTACGAGCCCTCGCCGGTATGCACTACCTTGTCTCCTCCGGTGAGTTCCACGCCCGTCACCTCCGCCATCGCGACTTCGAGTCCATACTTCACCGCCTGCCGCTCCATCAAGGAAGCCAACTCCATGCCGGAGATGCCTTCGGGGAAGCCAGGATAGTTCTCCACGAGCTCGGCATTGACTATCTGGCCCCCGGGCATGCCTTTGTCAATGAGGAGCGTGGTCAGCCTGGCCCTGGCGGCGTACAGGCCCGCCGTGAGCCCGGCGGGACCTCCACCGATTATCAGCAACTGGTAGGAGTCGTTCATGCCTCAACCCTGCGCCACAACAGAATGTGGATGTGCACTCTTCGACTTGACCACACGGGAGAGTGCCCTCGAATTGCGGGCCGGGAAACCCAGACTCAACAGGAGCGCAGGAAGGGTCCCGAACCCGGCTAGGCCAGGGCCGCGTCCAAGTGCTTCTTGAGTTCCGTCTTGGACCGGAGGCCCACGATCTGCGTCATCGGCTTGCCGTCCTTGAAGAGCAGAAGGGTGGGAATGCTGCGTATGCCGTACTCGGTGGCCGACTTGGGGTTCTCGTCCACATTGACCTTGCCGAACGCTATCCGTCCCTCGTATTCGCCAGCCAGGTCCTCCACCAGTGGAGCGATCGCACGGCAGGGGCCGCACCAGGGAGCCCAGAAGTCAACGAGGAAGGGCGTCGCGGCCTCGACCACAACGTCCTTGAATGTGCTGTCATCGACTTGTACAGGATCCGCCATTGTTACCTCCGTAGCAACCCTTGTGATGCCTCAGCCGCTGAAAGCGCCGAGCAGGTCTTTCGAGACCTCTCGTCTCGCCGTTATGATTGCGTTCTTGATGGCGTCGGCATCGCTGCGACCGTGGCACACTATGACACTGCCGTTGACCCCGAAGAGCAGAGCGCCGCCGTACTGCCGATAGTCGAGGGTGCCGACAACGGACTGGAAGGTGGGTTCAAGCAGCTCAGCGGCTTCCCTCAGATTCGGGTTCTCGGCCACGGCCCTCCTCAGAGCGCTGATCAGCATTTCGCCCAGGCCCTCTCCCAGCTTGAGCAGGACGTTGCCCGTGAAGCCATCGGTCACGATAACGTCGGCGCGACCGCTGGCGATATCGCGGCCCTCCACGTTGCCGATGAAGTTGAGCTTGGACTTCCGCAGCATGTTGTGTGCCTTCTGGACCAACTGGCTGCCCTTGGTGTCTTCCTCACCGCTCGAGAGCAGGCCGATCCGGGGCATCTCCATGCCGAATATCTTCTCCATGTAGATGCTGCCCATCTTGGCAAAATGAGCGAGTGTTGTCGGCTTGCAGTCAGCGTTCGCGCCGAGGTCGAGACAGAGGAGAGGCCCCGTCGGGAAGGGGAACACCGCTCCCAGAGCGGGCCTCTGTATGCCCTTGGCTCTCCCCAGCGTCAGAGTGGCCGCCGTCATCACGGCCCCGGTATTGCCGGCGGAGACGAACGCGGCCACCTCACCCCTCTTGAGCATGTCGATGCCAATCACAATAGACGAGTTCCTCTTCTCCTTGACTGCGATGACCGGGCGCTCGTCCATCGCTATGACCTCAGCGGCATTGACGACTTCCAGGTCACTATCCGCGGCGCCCCACCTGTCCATCTCCCGACGCACCACCTCGTCCTGCCCCACAAGCACGACACTTATCTCCTGGGTCCCGTTGACTGCGGCGATCGCCCCTTTGACGATCTCCTCAGGGGCATGATCACCGCCCATGGCATCCACAGCGATTCTAAGCTTGGCAGGCGCGCTACGCTTGGGCACTTGCATCTACCTCCCACAAATCACAACGCCCACCCCAGTGGGCTACGACCTTTTCGTCCTGGAACAGCCGGGCGACCTCGCAACGATCGGTGCATGCCTCGCACTCGAACGACGAACTGCGATAGCTCAACTCACTCACCCCGAACCCGGCAAAGGCAGTCGATTCCGGGTGGCGGGACATCTGCTCGCAAACCAGAAGCGCCGCTCCGATAGCGCCCATCGCCTCATGGTAGAGCGGCACTATGACCTCCGTCTGCAGGCTCTCCTCGAATGCGCGAACGATACCCTCATTGAAGGCTACTCCCCCCTGAAAGACAACGGGAGGCTCGATCTCCCTTCCCGGTCCCATGTCAGCGAAATAGTTGCGAACCAGGGCCCGGCACAGACCATATGCCACATCTTCCAGAGTGCAGCCCATCTGCTGCCTGTGTATCATGTCGGACTCGGCGAAGACACTGCACCGGCCCTCGATGCGAACCGAGCCGTTGCCCCGCAAGGCACACGCGCCGAAGCCCTCGATCCCGAGGCCGAGCCTGGCGGCCTGCTGCTCAAGGAAGCTGCCGGTACCTGCGGCGCAGATTGTGTTCATGGCGAAATCGCTCACCATTCCATCGCGGAGCAAGATCAGCTTGGAATCCTGGCCGCCGATCTCGATGATCGTGCGGACATCAGGAACGTAATGAGCTGCCCCGACGGCCTGAGTCGTGATCTCATTCTTCACAAGGTCCGCGCCGAGAATGACTCCCGCCAGGTATCGAGCGCTGCCGGTCGTGCACACGCCCCGAATCTCGCCGTGCGCGGGCAACCGTGCCCGAATCTCGGCGAGCCCCTCCTGGATGACGGCAATCGGCCTGCCCTGCGTGCGAACGTAGTTGTAGGCGACTACATCCCCGCCGCCGGTCACGAGTGCGAACTTGGCCGTAACGGAACCAACATCAACACCGAGATAAACGTCCATGGCAAGACAGGCACCTTGGAGGCGCTGCGGACCTGTTTGAGCTTTCCCGACCCGATCCTCTACATCCGGGCACAGGAAGCATGCATTCCGGCTCCTGCCTTCTCCGGAGGATGGCCCGTCGCCTCCATCCACAGCCCGGCCCAATCATACTCTTCCTCCCAAACAGGCGCAAGCAGTTCCTCCACCTTTCGCGCACATGAGTCCAAGTCGTCGCCCGGCCGCGTGAGAGCCTTCTCCGCGTCGCCACGTGTCGGCCGGGCGTTCCATCTCTTCAGGGCGGCGCGCATTGTACACCGGCAACTCTCGCCCCAGACAAATGCGTCAACTGACGGCGTTCTCGATGTGGTCAAGCCGGCGAACTCCGCCGTTCTCGGTCAGCTCCACCGCGACAACGTCGATGCGCCACGATGACGGCGTCCTGTTCAGCGACTGAACGTACGTCTCGGCCAGTGCGATCAGCTTCTCCTGCTTGGCCGGAGTGACCGACTCCTCGGGGGAGCCGAAGCTCCTCCCCCTCTTGGTGCGGACCTCCACGAATACCAGGCACTCGCCATGTCGGGCGATAAGGTCGATCTCCCCCTGACGACACCGGAAGTTGGTCTCGACGATCTCGAAGCCACGCCCCCGCAGCAGGTCCGCCGCAAGCTTCTCCCCCATCGCGCCGACCTCGCCTCGGGACAGCGGGGCAGGGCCCGGATACGACGCGGAGCCGCCGCGGTTGAGGAAGGCCCTCTTGATTCGCCTCAGCAGCGCTTCACCCGCCAATACCAGTTCCCTCCGGTGCCTCCCGGCTCTCAACCCGTCGCGTGCCCCTGCCCGGGCCCTCGGCGACACGGCCGGCGACGCCAGGGTGCTCTGCGTGGCGCTATTCTATCACCTGCTGTCGATAGTGTCTCAGGACGGCGCGTCTAGAGCGCGCCCGACGCCCGGCCCTCAGAGGGCCTGAGAGGCCCACAGGCAGCCAGACGCTTCGGCGCGAGGAAAAAGGGTGCCCGCACCCATGCGTGCGGCGTGCGCAAGCGTACAGCGCCTCTGAGAGCCACGAGCGAGGATGCCGGCGCGGACATTCGCCGCTGAGCGGACGCGATTGCCACTGTTCGGAGGACTACGGTACCTTGTGCAGCGGAGCAAGGCTCAGCAGGAACTTCTTCACGCCGGCGTCACCTTTGAACGCTATCGTGACCTGGTGGTCGCTGCCCGACGCGAGGCAGTTGACCACGACCCCCTCGCCGAACATCTCATGCCTCACGTGATCCCCGTCTTTCAGGACAGGCACCGGGAATGCGCGTGCCCGCCGGGGCTCCTCGTCCTCGCCCGTCACGGGGACGTGCGCGAGCGCTGACGAGCGCCGGTGTGCCTCCGCCCTGGTCGGGGGCCCGGGGCGGGTAAACAAGTGCGGGGGGATGTCGTCCAGGAAGCGCGAGGGCGGGTTGTGGGCGCTGGCCCCCATCAGGCTGCGACGCGCGGCGCGAATCAGATAGACCAGCTCTTTCGCTCGAGTAATGCCGACGTAGCACAGGCGCCGCTCTTCCTCGAGCTGATCCGGGTCCTGCATCGACCTGAAATGGGGCAGGACGCCCTCTTCCATGCCCACGATGAACACGACGGGGAACTCGAGACCCTTGGCCTGATGGAGAGTAATGAGAGTCACCGCATCGGTCTTCTCGTCCAGGTTATCAACGTCCGACACCAGCGCGACCTCCTCCAGGAAGCAGGCCAGGGCGTCGCGAGGCTCCAGGTCCCGGTACGTGGCGGCAACCGTCCGCAGCTCCATCACGTTGTCCCACCTCTCCTCTCCATCCGGGCTCTCCAAGAGGTGCCGCTTGTAGCCGGTGCTCTCCAGCACCAGGTCGAACAGCTCCGTGAGACTCAACTCCTCACTGCGAGCGATGAGTTCGTCGATGACCGTTACGAAACGGTCCAGCGCCTGCCGGCTTCGGGGCGGAAGCTGGTCCGGGTCTTCACCGCCGGTCATACGCTTCAGCGCGGAGTAGTACGGCAGCCCCATCTCGTTGGCCGACCGGACCAGCTCGGCAACGGTGCGCTGCCCGATGCCCCGGTTGGGGACGTTGATTATCCGGGCGAGGCTGACGCCGTCGTAGGGGTTATGGACGACTCTGAGGTAGGCGACTACGTCCTTGACCTCGCGCCTCTCATAGAAGCGCGTCGCACCCACCAGCCTGTAGGGGAACCCATAGCGCACGAATGTCTCCTCAATCGCGCGCGACTGAGCGTTGGTGCGGTACATGACGGCGCAGTCCCGCGGCTTCCAACGCCCTTTCGCCACCAGCCGCTCCAGCTCGCTCAATACGTAGTGTGCTTCCTCATGCTCGCTGTACGTCTCCGCCAGCACGAGAGGCGCGCCCGCGTCGTTCTCCGTCCAGAGGTTCTTCTGCTTTCGCTGCTCGTTGGCCGCGATCACGCGATCGGCGGCCTCAAGGATAGTCCGGGTGGAGCGGTAGTTCTGCTCCAGGAGGAGGACCTTGACCTGCGGATAGTCCTTCTCGAAGTCGAGTATGTGGCGCAGGTCGGCGTGACGCCAGGAGTAGATCGACTGGTCCGGGTCGCCCACCACGCAGATGTTGCCGTACTTGCCGGCCAGGTACTTGGAGAGCAGATACTGGGCGCGGTTCGTGTCCTGGAACTCATCGATCATGACATGCAGGTAGCGCGACTGATACCGGTCGAGAACCTCGGGGTGGTCGCGGAACAGGTGGGCCGTCCTCATGATGAGGTCGTCGAAGTCCAGCGCGTTGCTCTCGGCCAGCAAAGCCTGGTAGCGCTCATACACCCGCGCCACGACTTCCTCGAAGTAGCTGCCCACTGCCCCTTTGTAGTCGTGGGGCGCAAGGAGCCGGGCCTTGGCCGACGAGATCGCGGAGGCAATGCCGCGAGGGGGGTACTGCTTGGGGTCGAGGCCGATCTGCTCGATGCTGCGCTTGAGCAGGCTCAACTGATCGCTGTCGTCGTAGATGACGAAGCTTCTGTTCAGGCCAATGTGCTGTGCCTCCGCGCGGAGGATGCGGACGCAGGTGGCGTGGAAGGTGCCCAGGGTCAGGCCCTCGACCTGGCGCCCCACCAACTGCTGGATTCTCTCCCTCATCTCGCGGGCGGCCTTGTTGGTGAAGGTGACCGCCAGGATGCGGTGCGGGCTGACGCCGCAGACGTTGATGAGGTATGCCACCCGATGGGCGATGACCCTGGTCTTGCCGGACCCCGGTCCGGCGATGATGAGCACCGGGCCCTCTATGGTCTCAACGGCCTCTCTCTGGGCAGGATTGAGACCGGCCAGGAAGTCCATATCGCTGCTCCAAGTGACCGGGGCGACGAATCAGAAGGTGAAGAGAGGCCTGTCCCTGGTGATGATGCGCTTCTCCCGGGCCATCTCCTCCCTCAGGTACTTGGGGATGGCGAACATCCCCCGGTGGGTGAGGCCGTC
>CAZNMB010000020.1:0-13152 GCA_964574095.1 uncultured Dehalococcoidia bacterium | reverse complement strand
ATGGAGAGAAGCCTGGCGGGGATGAGGAAGGCTGTTGAGAAAGGTCAGTACTCTGGCGGCATAGTGGCCTACGGGTACCGCTTCAACCCGGAGACCAAATCCATTGAGGTCGATGAAGATGAAGCGATGGTTGTCCGAGACATGTACCATATGCTGAACGAGCGCAAGATGACATGCTATGGCATTGCCAAGGAGCTCAACGCTCTGGGTGTTCCCACACGCTACGCGAGGGATGGCCGGGGAGTGCGTGGCAAGGCGACCGCGAACATCTGGAGGCCGGGCAGGGTCTACAATATGCTCTGTAACCCCGCCTATGAGGGGAAGTGGACGTACGGGAAGCGAACGAGCCGACCGCAGCCAACCCTCACAGCAGGCAGATGCCCCAGCATAGTGGATACCCCAACCTTCGAGAAGGCACAGGTTCGTCTGAGAGAGAACAATCGTTGGGCCGACAGAAACTCGAGGAGAACATATCTTCTGCGGGGACTCATCACGTGTGGCCTATGCGGTCATGCCTATTGCGGATACGCTTCGCATTCGAGCAAGCGTAGTGAGCATCGCTACTACAGGTGCAATCGCCAAGGGTCCAAAGGTGCGCTCATGTCGGCGGGGTGCGAGTCCCCGAGCGTGCGAGCTGATGTGCTTGAGGACTTGATATGGGAGCAGATCTCCGGTTTTGTGAAGGATCCGGAACTGGTCAAGAGGATCATCGTGAGCCGTCAGAAGTCGTCGTCGTCGGAGGACCGTCAGGCCGAGATCAGCAGGGCTGAACAGAGACTGCGGGAACTCATGGAAGCAGAGAAGAGGCTGCTGCTGCTGTACGCAGATCCCAAGAACCAGTTCTCGAGGGAGGCCCTTGACTCACAGGTGGAGGAAATCATCAACTCAAGGGAATTGGTGAGGAAGCACATCGCCGAATTGGCAGAGGCCCAGAGTGTCGAGGACGAGTACAGCCGTAGACTCGAGGATATCGACTACATTCTCGCCCGACTTCGGGCGGGCGTTGAGACGGCCACTCCTGAGACGAAGCGGCAAGTGCTGGAATGCTTGGTGTCCAGGGTCCGAGTGGTAAGAGGCGCGGAGGGCGGCGCCGAAGTCAGCATTGTGTACGCGTTCGACAGAGACAACTTGGCCCACGTGTGGCCTGATGACGCTGACGATGGGGATGAACGGATTCAATTACATTCTGCACGGGTGTCCCTGCGGCTACTTCGGGGACCCGGTCAGAGGCTGCACCTGTTCACCGACCACGGTCTCCCGGTACCAGAAGCGGATCAGCGGCCCGCTGCTCGACCGGATCGACATCTTCGTGGAAGTGCCGCGCGTGGAGTACGAGAAGCTCGCCGATGATACGAGCGGCGAGAGCTCGGAGACCGTTAGGGGCCGCGTGGAGAAGGCGCGCGCGGTCCAGCGCCAGCGCCTCGACGGGACCGGCATGGCGTCCAACGCCGACATGACTCCGCTTGAGGTGCGCGAGTTCTGCCGGGTGGAACCGGCGGCGCAGGGCCTCCTGCAGGCCGCCATGAACCAGATGCACCTGTCCGCCCGGGGCTTTCACAGGGTGCTGAAACTGGCTCGCACGGTGGCCGACCTCGACGGCGCCGGGACCATCGCCGCCAACCATCTGGCCGAGGCGCTCCAGTATCGCCCGCGAGACCAGCTCTAGGCGGCGTCCGCCTGCGTTCCGGTTGTGGGCCGCCGTCCGTGAAGCTATAATGGGCTGGACCTCCTTCGATCTCGGAGCAGACAACGTGCCCTATCTGTTCGACCGTTTTGACATGGTCTGGGAAGTCCTGGCGCAGCGGCCCGCCGGCCTGTTCACCGATGTGGACGGCACGATCAGCCGGATCGCGCCCACGCCCGCGGAGGCCGTCGTCTCAGCAGCCTGTCGCGAGAGTCTGGGCCTCCTGGTGAAGCGACTGGAGGTGGTGGCTGCCGTCTCGGGTAGATCGGCCGTGGACACGAAAAGGATGGTCGGCGTCGAGGGGATGGTCTATGTCGGGAACCACGGGTATGAGAGGCTGGACGCGGCCGGCCTGCGGGCCTGGCCCGGCGCCGAGGAGTACCCCGAGAGGATCGGATCGGCGCTGAAGGAGTTCAACAGGCGCGTCTCGATCGAGGGGATGGTCGTGGAGAACAAGGGTCCCACCGCCTCCATCCACTACCGGCGGTGCTCCGACCACGAGGCTGCCCGCAGGGCGATAACGGCGGAGATCGACGCGCTGGCCCGCGAGAGCGGGCTCAAAGTGAGCGCGGGGAAGCTTGTGGTCGAGCTGAGGCCGCCGCTGGACGTTACCAAGGGCTCGAGCGTCCTCTCACTGGCCGCGGAGCTTGGGCTGCGGGGCGCGGTCTACATCGGCGACGATCTGACGGATGTCGATGTATTCGTGGCCCTTCATCGCACGGGCCCGGCCCTCAGAGGCCTTGGTGTGGGTGTCGTCGGAGAGGAGACCCCGCCGGAGGTTGTGCGTGAGGCCGATCTCACTCTGAAGGGGGTGGATGATGTGGAGCGCTTTCTCAGACAGGTAGCAACAGAGGTAGCTGGCAGGCCAGCGTCCTGAGGTCCTGGAACTGGGAGAACAGCCACCGCGTGATGTCCTCTTCCTCGATCACCCTCCTCAACCCCTCGGCTCTCCGCTTCCGCTCCGCGGTGTCCATCGTCAATGCTTCATAGAGGGCCTGAGCGGTCCCTTCCAGGTCCGCCGGGGCCACCGAAACGGCGTAGCGTCCCAACTGCGCGTGCGCGCCGGCGGTCTCCGACAGGATGAGTACGCTGTCCCTGGCGCTGACGATCGGGCCTTCCTTCGCCACCAGGTTCATGCCGTCGATGACCGGGTTCACCAGCAGGACGTCGCACAGGCGCATTCCGGCAATAGCCTGGGTGTAGTTGTTCTCGAAGAACACCTCGATGATCTTCCGCTCTCCTTTCCCGTGTTTTGCATTGATCGCGTCCACGAGATCGAAGATGTCCTGGGTGTACTTCTGATACTGCTTGATCCCTGATCGCGAGGGCACGAGGAAGCACAGCATCTTCACCTTGTCCACGAACCCCGGGTATCGTTCCAGCAGCGTGTCGAACGCCCTCAGGCCGCGGACGATGTTCTTGCTCGGCTCCGTCCGGTCAACGCGGACGATGGTCAGCTCGCCGAGGTGAGGGCGCAGCTTCTCCTCGTACTCCTGTGCCCTCGGCGAGCGTGCGTGGCGCTGCAGCGAGGCTACGTCCACGGAGACCGGATACGCTGCCGCCCTTGTGATGTGCCCTTTGTACGATATGGTGCGGCTCTCGTAGTCTACCTCGGCCTCGTCCAGGAAGAGCTCGCAGGTGCGGAGGAAATTACTGACGTCCTGCCTGGTCTGCAGGCCGACGATATCGACGGCGCAGAGGCTCTCCACGATCGAGTTGCGAATCTTCTTGGGGAAGAGATGCCAGTAGCTCGACGCGGGCCACGGGATGTGGATGAAGTGCTGCAGTATCGCCTGCGGCAGCCGGCTGCGGATGAAACCTCCCACGAGGTAGAGCTGGTAGTCGTGGAGCATCACGAACGGTGGGGTCTTGTCGTTCGCCGCCTCTGCGATTACCGCCTCTGCGAAGGAGCGATTGACCGCCACGTAGCCGTTCTCCCATGCGTCGTAGACCTTGGCGTCGATGTTGGGGGTGTACGGCGAGTTCCACATGTAGTGCTGGAGGTACCAGAGCAGGGGGTTGCAGAAGAGGTTGTAGTACTTGTGGTAGACGTTCCTCGGGGAGACGACGAATCTGAGGTAGAGATTCTGCCCCGGCAGCTCGACGTGGAAGCGCCCGGCATTCTCGGCGGCGACGCGCCGGTCTCCCTCGCCCATGGCGCTGGAAACCCACGTCAGCTCAACGTATCGGCTGACGGCGCTGAGAGCGGTGACGACGCCGCCGCTGCCCCGGCTGAGCCGCATCTTGCCGTCCTTGCCGATGCGGTAGTCCACAGGGCCCCGGTTGCTGACGAGAATCAGCCGCCTTTCGCCAAGCATCTCCCGGCAAAGGTCATAGAGATATGCAGCCTGAGAGTTCCTCAGAAAGGGGGGCATCGCAGTGAATGTACCATATGCTCTCTCACGTTGTCAACCGAACGCGGCGCAGCCTCCGCTCGAATTGACACGTACTGCGCCTTGCTCTAAAATCGCGGAGAGCAGGGCGGTGTCTTCCTCGGGAGAGAAAATGACCGGAGACGAACTCAGGGAGAAGTTTCTCCTTTTCTTCGAGCGGAAGGGCCACAGGATCGTTCCCAGTTCTTCTCTGATCCCGACGGGCGACCCCACGCTGCTCCTGACCAGCGCCGGCATGGTCCAGTTCAAGCCTTACTTCACGGGCGAAGCCGTCCCTCCCTCACCAAGGCTGGCGTCGTGCCAGAAGTGCTTCCGGACCACCGACATAGAGTCGGTGGGCAATCTGAAGCACCTCACCTTCTTCGAAATGCTGGGCAACTTCAGCATCGGCGACTACTTCAAGAAGGAGGCCATCGCGTGGTCCTGGGAGTTCGTGCTTGACTTGCTCAAAATCCCGAGGGAGAGGCTCTGGGTCACGATCTACCTCGATGACGACGAGTCGTTCGGGCACTGGCGTGACATCGGTGTCGAGGCGGAGCGCATCGTCCGCTGCGGCGAGAAGGACAACTTCTGGGGCCCGGCAGGAGCGACCGGCCCCTGCGGTCCCTGCAGTGAGATTCACTACGATTTCGGTGAGGAGTACGGCTGCGGTCCGGAGTGCTCCCCCGCCTGCAGTTGCGGCCGCTTTCTGGAGATCTGGAACCTGGTGTTCACCGAGTACAACCAGGACGCTGATGGCAGGCGGACGCCGCTGCCGAGGAAGAACATCGATACCGGAATGGGGCTGGAGCGGACGGCGGCGGTGCTGCAGGGCACCCGCTCGCCGTACGACACAGACCTGTTCGCTCCGATTGTGCGCCGTGTGAGCGAGCTGGCGGGGCGCGAGTACGGCGTCGAGGAGAAGGCCGATCGTGCGATGAGGATCGTGGCGGAGCACGGCCGGGCAGTGGCTTTCCTCATCGCCGACGGGGTCATGCCCGCGAACGACGGGCGCGGCTACCTCCTGAGGCGCGTTCTGAGGCGCGCTGCTCTGTTCGGGAGAAGCATCGGGTTGCGGAAGCCCTTCCTCAGCCAGATCGCGGAGGCAGTTATCGGCGGGATGGGGCACGTCTATCCGGAGCTTGCAGCCAACCGTGATCTTGTGATCAAGACCGTCGGTGTCGAGGAGGCGAGGTTTGCCGAGACCCTCGGCACCGGCCTGAAGATGCTCGATCGACTTGTCAGGCAGGTGCGGCGCAGCGGCGATGGGGTCATCGCCGGCAAGGATGTCTTCAATCTCTTCGATACCTATGGCTTTCCGCCAGAGCTGACCGCCGAGGTCGCGGCCGAGAGCGGCCTGACGGTGGACCTGGAGGGTTTCGAGGTGGAGATGGATAGGCAGCGGGAGCGAGCCCGGGCGTCACACAAGTTCGTTTTGGGCGACCGGGAGGCTGCGGTGGACTACGCCGCCCTGGGGCTGCCGCCCACGGAGTTCACAGGCTACGCGAATACACGCTGCCGGGCGACGGTTGTGGCGCTGGCGGCGGATGGCAGGTCGCACGAGGTCGTGGTCGAGGGCCAGCAGGTGGAGGTGGTGCTCGACAGGACGCCCTTCTACGCCGAGATGGGCGGCCAGGTTGCCGACACGGGAGAGATCGCCGGCAGGCGGGGCAGAATCGCCGTCTCCGATACAGTCCTGGCCGGCGGCGGTGTCGTCGTCCATCGTGGAGAAGTCGTCCGGGGCAGCATACTCGTCGGTGAGGAGGTGAGCGCCGAAGTCGATGGGGCCCGGCGTCTCGACATCGCGCGCAACCACACCGCGACGCACCTGCTGCACTCGGCGCTGCGCCGGGTCCTCGGCAGCCACGTGCGCCAGATGGGCTCGCTGGTGGCCCCGGACCACTTCAGGTTCGATTTCTCGTTTGAAGCCCCGGTGCTCAAGGAGGAGCTTGCCCGGATACAGCAGACCGTCAACGAAGCGATTCGCCGGAATCTCCCCGTGTCGAAGAAGGAAGTGCCGTACTCACGGGCCGTGGCCGAAGGCGCGATCGCCCTCTTCGGTGAGAAGTACGGGGACACTGTGAGAGTGGTGAAGATCGGCGGTGGCAAGTCCCCCCTCAGCTTCGAGGTCTGCGGCGGGACGCACGTGAGCCGGACGGGCGACATCGGCTTCTTCCATATCTCAAGCGAGGGCAGCGTGGGGTCGGGGATGCGACGCATCGAGGCCGCGACCGGCAGAGGGGCCGAGGCGCTGGTCGAGGAGCGTGTTTCGGCGCTGGAGGCGCTCTCCCGGCAGCTTCAGGTACCCGCCGCCGAGGCCGCGGCGAAGGTTGGGGCCGTCCTGGGAGAGCTCGACGCCGAGCGGAAGCGCGCCGGCGCGCTGGAACGCCGGTTGTCCAAGGATTCCGCCGGGCCGTTGCTGGAGCAGGTCCAGTCGGTGAACGGCGTGCCCGTGCTCGCTGCGGGGGTTGAAGCTTCGAGCTTCGACGTCCTGCGGCATATGGGCGACGTGCTGCGGGAACGGATGGGCAGCGGGGTGATCGTGCTGGGCGCTGTCTGGGATGGAAGCCCCAACTTCCTGGCGATGGTGACCTCCGACCTGGTGTCGCGCGGGCTCAACGCGGGGGAGATCGTCAAGGCGGTGTCGCGCGAGACGGGCGGCGGCGGGGGGGGCCGGCCGCAGTTGGGCCAGGGTGGCGGCAAGGACAGCGCAAAACTGGAACAGGCGCTGGAGCTCGTGTCCGGTCTGGTGAGAGAGAAGGTGTAGTCATGCGGGCCCTGGGGCTCGACGTGGGGGAGAGGCGGATCGGCGCAGCGGTGAGCGACCCTGACGGCATCCTGGCCATGCCCCTGGCGGCAGTCGAGGCCCGGTCCGAGAACGAGGCGCTGGAGCGGATCTCGGCGCTCGCCCGGGAACATGAAGTCGAGCGGGTGGTCGTGGGACTGCCCCTTTCGTTGGACGGCAGCCTGGGGCCTCAGGCGCAACGCGTGAAATCCTTTGCCGATGCGCTCGCGGAGCGCACCGAGCTTCCGGTGGTCACCTGGGACGAGAGACTGTCCACCGTGGCCGCCGGGCGCGCGCTGGCGGATGCCGGTGTCAAGCGGGGCAAGAGGAAGAAGCGCCTGGACTCCACGGCGGCCTCGCTCATCCTGCAGGGCTATCTCGATCGCCAGAGAAGTGGCCGGTGACTGCCTTCTGCCGGCCGGCGGGGTCGTGACTCCCGTCACGGCGCGTGACCGTCGCCTGTTTGTGCCTCGCCGAATCCGGCGAGGCCGCCACCTGGTGGGGTGCATCTCATGACGAGACTCGTTGGTCTCATTGGCCACGGACTGAAGCATTCGATCTCGCCGCAGTTCCAGCAGGCGGCATTCGACCATCTTGGTCTCGATGTTCGCTATGAGCTCTGGGATGTCGGGGACGACGGCCTGCCGGAGGTAGTGCAGCGCCTGCGCGAACCCTCAAGGCTCGGGGCCAACGTCACAATCCCCTACAAGGAGATGGTGATGCGGCTTCTGGACGACATAGACCCGGCGGCCGCCGTGATCGGAGCGGTGAACACGATCGTCAAGCGGGATGGCAGCCTCGGCGGCCACAATACGGACAGCACCGGGTTCGTCAGAGCCCTCAGGCAGGAGGGCGGTTTCGATCCTTGGGGAAAGAGGGCGGTGCTACTGGGCGCGGGGGGGGTGGCGCGGGCCGCCGGCTTCGCGCTGGCAGGCGCGGGGGTGGCCTCGCTCGTGCTGGCCGATGTCGTTGCGGAGAAGGCCCAGGGGCTGGCCGCGGACCTCAGGCGGACTTCCGCTCGTGACGGCGGCCCCGGACCGGCTATTGAGGCGCTCACGCAGGATGGTCCCCGGTTCGGTGAGGCTGTGTCACGCTGTGACCTGCTGGTGAACTGCAGCCCGGTGGGCATGAAGCACAGCGCGACAGAGGGGCGGGCACCGCTGAGTGCGGAGCTGGTCCCGAAGGGGGCGCTGGTATACGATCTGGTGTATAATCCTGCTGAGACGAGGCTGCTCCGTGATGCGCGGGCGGCGGGAGCGCGAACGCTCGGCGGGCTGGCGATGCTCGTGTATCAGGGGGCGGCGGCCTTTGAGATGTGGATGGAGCGTCCGGCACCGGTTGACATAATGATGCAGGCAGCCAGGGACGCGCTGGGGCAGTAGGTGAGTGGAGTGTTCCGTTTCCTGACCGCCGGAGAATCTCACGGCAGGGGTCTGGCGATAATCGTCGAGGGAGTGCCCGCCGGGCTGGCCCTTGGTGAGGATGACATCGCCCGCGACCTCGGGCGGCGCCAGTTGGGGCACGGCAGGGGAGCGCGCATGGAGATCGAGCGGGACCGCGCCGAGATCCTGTCGGGGGTGCGCCACGGTCTCACCATGGGCAGTCCCATTTCGCTCCTGATCTGGAACCGCGATTGGGAGAACTGGCGGGAGGTGATGAGCGTGTCGCCCGTGGAGCGGGACGTGGAGCCCGTGACCCGGCTGCGGCCGGGCCACGCCGACCTGGCCGGAGCGATCAAGTACGGCCTCGACGATGTCCGACCGGTCCTGGAGCGGGCCAGCGCTCGCGAGACGGCGAGCCGCGTCGCTGCCGGCGCAGTCGCCCGCAAGCTCATCAGCGAGTTCGGTATCGAGGTGCACAGCCGCACGGTCTGCGTTGGAGGGCGCTGGAGCAGGAACGCGGAACCCCCGAACTGGGCGCTTGTCGAGAAGTCGCCCGTTCGCTGCGCCGACAGCGAGGCGGAGCAGGCGATGATTGCGGCCATAGATGAAGCGAGGGCAGCCGGAGACAGCCTGGGCGGGGTCTTCGAGGTTGTTGCCAGCGGCGTACCGATCGGCCTGGGGAGTCATGTGCACTGGGACCGCAAGCTCGACGGACGGATAGCCCAGGCGATGATGAGTGTGAACGCGGTCAAGGGGGTGGAGATCGGCGCCGGCTTCGGTGCCGCTGACTTGCCCGGATCGCAGTTTCACGATGTTGTCAGGACCGGCGACGGAGGAGAGTGGCAACACTCCTCCAACCGCGCGGGCGGGATCGAGGGCGGCATCAGCAACGGCGAGCCGATAGTCGTCCGCGCCGCGGTGAAGCCGATCCCGACCTTGACCAGACCGCTGCCTTCCGCCGACCTCGCCACCGGAGAGACGGTCGAGGCCCACGTCGAGCGGAGTGATATCTGCGTAGTGCCCGCTGCCGGGGTTATCGGGGAGGCGGTGCTGGCCTGCGTTCTGGCTGAGGCGCTGCTGGAGAAGTTCGGGGGCGACCACATCTCCGAGACTCTGAACAACTTCAGGAGCTACCTGGAATCCACGGGTCCCAGAAGGAAGAATGATTAGCCTGGGCCACCACTGCCATGACATCGGCTGCCTCGAGGAAGTTATCGTCGGTAACGGTCTCAGCCGCGGCGAGTTCTACAACCTTCCCGCAGACGACATCTCGAAGCTGAAACGGTTGATCCGGCAGCACCGCCTCGACTGGAGCATACACACTCCCCTTGTGCGGCTTGACTGGTATCCTCAGCCTCCGACCTGGTCCTTTCTCTGCGACGTGGACGGCTCCAATCGGGACTTGACCATGAAGATGGTCAACCTGACGATGGACCACGCCGAGGAACACGGCGCCGGATACATCGTGGTCCACTTCCCTTCGCCGGCTTCGGACGAGTCGGGCGAGAGCGAAGAGAAGCTGGAGGACATCGCCCGGCGGAGCTGCGATCGCCTGGCGGAGCTGAGCCTCAGGCGCAAGATCCCCATTCACATTGAGGGCGTCGGCCAGAGCCGCCTGATCAATGCCGAGTTCCTGACGGCTGCGCTCAAGGAATTCTCTCCGCTGCGATACTGCTTCGACACCGCCCACGCGAAGCTGGCCGCTATCTACAACGGCTTCGACCTGTACGAGCTTCAGTTGAGTCTTCTGCCCTACGTTGGGTCGATTCATCTCTGGAATACGCGCGGTCGGGAAGACTACCTCACTTTTCGACATATCCCCGTTCATCCCAGCCAGAGCCCGGAGGACGGCTGGGTGGACATAGCCCGCGTGCTCAGAGCGGTGGACTCCGACAAGGGTCTCCTTCCGGTGATCCTCGAAAACGAGCCCTCCTACCCCGAGTCGCTGGGCAACTACGACTATCGGGAGGGGGTGAAGTGGGTCAGAGAGCTTCTGGGAATATCCTGCTGACCGGTTTCTCGTACACCGGCAAGACCCAGGTGGGGCTGGCGGTGGCCGCGAGCCTGGGCTGGAGCTACGTTGACACGGACGAGGAGATAGTCCGGCTGAGCGGCAAGCCGATCGCGGACATCTTCGCCCGGGACGGTGAGGACCGGTTCCGCGAACTGGAGCGCGAGACGCTGCGCGAGGTGTGCAGCCGGACTGACGCCGTGATCTCCACCGGCGGCGGGGCCTTCATGTTTGAAGCCAACCGCGAGCTGATGCTGGAGAGCGGCGTGGTGGTCTGCCTCGAGGCGAAGCCGGCCACGATCTACAGGAGGCTGCTCAAGGACGTCGAGAAGAACCCCGGACAGGAGGTCAGGCCGCTGCTCGCGGCAGCTGACCCGCTGAAGCGGATCGAGGAGCTCAAGAGATTCCGCCAGCCCTTCTATGCCCTCGCCGACTGGACGGTGCACACGGACAGTCTCACCGTTGGGGAGGCGGCGGAGGAAGTGATACGCGGCTGGAAGCGCATCGCGAGCGGGAAGAAGGAGCGGGCCCCGCTTCCCTCTCTGCCCGGGTCGAGGGAGTCCGACGCGCCCCACTGCCACGGGCACGGTGCCGCCTGCGTCGTGACTACCGCCACCGAGACGTACCCGGTGTTCGTTGGCTGGGGAGCCCTCGAACGGCTGGGCAGGCACATGCGAAACGCCGGTCTGCAGGGCAGAGTGCACGTGGTGAGCGACGACCAGGTGTTCCCGCTCTATGGCGAGAGCGCCGGGAAGGTCCTGGAACAAGCCGACTTCGCCGTTGACCACTTCGTAGTGGCCAAGGGTGAGCAGAGCAAGTCGTTCGGGACGACAGTCGAGGTGTACGACTGGCTCGTCGAGCGCCGCGCGGAGCGAGGCGACGTGATCCTGGCGCTGGGCGGCGGCGTCGTGGGGGACCTTGCGGGGTTCGTAGCGGCCACCTTTCTGCGGGGCATCTCTCTCGTCCAGGTGCCCACCAGCCTCGTGGGCATGGTCGATTCGTCGATCGGGGGCAAGGTGGGCGTGAACCATCCGCAGGGCAAGAACCTGATCGGGGCTTTCTATCAGCCCCGCCTCGTGCTGTCCGATATCCAAACGCTGACCACACTCCCCCGGCGGGAGTCCGTATCGGGGTGGGCGGAGGTGATCAAGCACGCCATGATCCGCGACCCGCGCCTGCTGCAGCTTCTGGAGGAGCGGTCTCACGATCTGCTCGAGCTGGAGCGGGACGTTACCACGGAAGCGGTGGCCCGCAGCGCCGCGATCAAGGCCGAGGTGGTGAGCGCGGACGAGAAAGAGCGCGGCCTGCGCATGATCCTTAACTACGGCCACACGATCGCTCACGGTTTGGAGGCGGCCACTGGCTACGATCGCTTCCTTCACGGCGAGGCGGTTGCCATAGGCATGGCGGGAGCCGCCCGGATCAGTCGGCGTCTGGGGATGCTGTCGCAGGATGTTGTCGAGCGCCAGGAGCGAGCGCTCAGCGAATTCGGCCTGCCCACCTCCTGCGCCGGCGTTGCCGTGGACGGCGTGCTGCGCGCACTGCGGCTTGACAAGAAGGTTCGCGGCGAACGCATAGGGTGGGTGCTGCTCACGGAAGTGGGCCGGACCGTGATACGGGACGACGTGCCCGACGAAGTCGTGAAAGATGAGATTCGGAGGCTGCTTGAAGTCTAGACGATGAGGTTGTACGAGAGTATAGGACGAAGGCCGCGGCACTACCTCGAGGTTTTCGCCGCCTCGGAGGCCACGACCGGCATACTCCTGGCCGTTCTCGTCGGGGTTGCCGCGGGACTTGGCGCCGTGGCCTTCAGATGGCTCATCAGGGGGTTCCAGTGGGTATTCTTCAGGCAGGGCGCCGAGATCTTCTCGTTCATGGGCGACCACTATGTCATCGTTCTGCCGATCCTGGGGGGGTTGCTGTTCGGGCCTCTCATCTACTTTCTGGCACGCGAGGCCAAGGGGGAAGGCCCGCCCGAGGTCATGCGGGCAGTCTCTGTCGGCGGCGGCCGCATCCGCGCGCGCGTGGCCGCGGTCAAGGTCCTGGTCTCCTCGATTTGTATCGGCAGCGGGGGTTCTGTGGGTCGCGAAGGTCCGATCGTGCAGATCGGCTCTGCCGCGGGATCGGCGGTCGGTCAGTGGTTGAGACTGCCGGAGGAGTGGCTCAGGACCCTGGTCCTCTGCGGTGCGGCGGGCGGCATCGCGGCGACATTCAACGCTCCGGTCGGTGGTGTCTTCTTCGCCATGGAGGTCCTCTCGCGTCGGGTCGTCACCACCCGCCTGTTCACGGTGATGATCAGTGCGATAACCGCTGAGTACGTCGCCTGGCTGTTCCTGGGGCCGAAGCCGTCGTTCACGGTGGAGGAGTATGTTCTCAAGAGCTACTGGGAGATCGTCCCGTTTATCCTGCTGGGCATTCTCGCGGGGCTCCTGGCGGTCGGATTCGTACGCTTCTTCTACAAGGTCGAGGACTTGTTCGAAAGGGTCAAGCTGCCCCCGTTCTTCAAACCGGCGCTGGGTGGAATCCTTATCGGCGTCATCGGCTTCTACTACGCGGGCGTATTTGGCGTCGGCTACGGGGAAGGCTATGGCCCCGGCGGCGCGCTCGTCCACACGGGGCCGGTTGACGCCATACTGGCGGGGCAGATCGGGCTTGGGGTCCTGATAGCGCTCCTCTTCCTGAAGATCATAGCGACGTCGGTCACGCTGGGGAGCGGCGGCAGCGGCGGTGTATTTGCCCCGTCGCTGTTCATCGGAGCGGCCCTCGGCGGGGTGTTCGGCATCGTGGCGGGCAGAATCTTCCCGGACGTGATATCGAGTTCCGGCGCGTACTCCCTGGTGGGAATGGGGGCGTTCTTCGCCGCCGTGGTACAGGGGCCGATCACGGCCATCGTGCTTCTTGTCGAGATGACGAGGGAT
>CAZNMB010000019.1:0-13609 GCA_964574095.1 uncultured Dehalococcoidia bacterium | reverse complement strand
GCCAACGCGCCCGTGCTGCTGATAAGCTCGTAGCGTTAGGCGCGCCTATCGGTCAGTTGGCACACAAAGGGGGCAAGTTTCGGGCTTGCCCCCTATCTACGGTCCGCCACTCCCACCACAAGTGCGAGCCCTCGTCCTTTACCGGTTACGGGAGTGGGCCGGACAATCACATCATAGGCCGCCCGCACTGAAGCCGTCCATGACACAGGTCACATATCCTCCCGCGCCGCGACCCCTCGGGGGCTCCCCCTCTCCCCTGGATACCGCTACAATATCACCAGCACCGGCGCGAAGGATGCGGGGCATTGCGGGAGCACAGCGCGATCGTGGTCGATGTCAGGCTGGTGAAGCACTCGGACGCAGTCGAGCAGCTCGTCGAGCTGTTCCACCTGTGCTTCGACGACGAGATGTCGCCGGAGGCCTGGGACTGGAAGTACCGGCGAAACCCCTCGGCCCCGCCCGACCACGAGGTCATCGTGGCGCTCGACGGGGGCAGGATAGTGGGGGCGAGGCCGTTCATGTTCGCGGACATGTGGCTGGGCAACGAGAGGGTGAGGGCCGCGCAGCACTGCGACACCATGGTCCATCCCGAGCATCGAAACCAGGGGCTCTTCGGCCGCATGGGGCGGCTCTCTCTCCAGTGGCTGAGGGAGAACGGCTGCGCGCTGTCATACGGCTTCCCGGGGCCGGCGTCGCGCCCGGGGTTCCTCTCGCAGGGCTACAGGGTGGTGGCGGAGACGGAGGTCCTGTTCCGGCCGGTCAACCCCGCGAGGCTGCTGTCGCAGAAGCTGGGGAACGGGCCGGTGGCCGGGGGGCTCGGGTTCCTCTGCGGCAAGCTGATGAAGGCCGGGGCGGGCCGGTCAGGGCAGCTCGCCGGGGCCTTCGAGGTCGAGGCCCTCGATCGCTTCACCGGCGAGATGGGGGCCGTTGACGGCCTGAGGGACGAGTCGGCGATAACCCTGGTGAGAAGCGAAAGCTGCCTGCGCTGGCGCTTCGACGACAGCCCCCGGCATGCCTACAAGTACGTGGTCGCCCGGGCCGGAGGCGAGCTGCGCGGCTACGCCGTGGTCAGCGTCCAGAAGCAGCCGGACGGGCTGGTCTACGGGCTCATCGTTGACTACCTGGTGAAGGACGGCGACGCGGCCTGCTTCAAAGCGCTCATGGAGCGGTGCCTGGTCGATCTGGGCAGGTCGGACCACGATATCACGATGGTCTGGGCCTTCAGCGAGCCGGGTCTCCGAGAGGAACTGCTGCGGGGCCTCGGCTTCAGGTCGTCGCTGAAGTTCCCCTACAGCAGGTTCTTCCAGTACTCGTATCTCGACGCCATACGGCTGGACGAGCGGGCGGGGAGAGACATCGATATCTACGACGCGGCAAGCTGGCGCGTGACCCATGCCTTCTCGGACATGAGATAGCCGACTGCGGGCGCGGCTCCTCTAGCCGAAGAACTGGCGCACCACGTCCATGCGCTCGGGGAGCAGCGTGAGCACGGTGGCGAAACGGTCAACGAGAAACGAGGCCAGGCTGGAGTCGTGCACGACATCTTCGGCGCCGGACGGGTAGAACCGTATCGCGAGGGTGAGCAGCGCGGCCGGGATCAGGCCGCCGATCGCCAGCCCGAGGACGGCCCCGCCCAGGCTGTCAACCCAGCCCATGAGCACCAGGGAGAGCAGCCCTCGCAGCAGCGAGGCCAGCACGAGCGCCGCGACGATGACCAGGACGAAGATGATGGCGAAGGCGGCTACCTTGCACTGGGCCGGGCTGTCGAGCCACGGCGTCAGGCGGTCGGCCAGCGTCCCGTAGAAGCGGAGCGCGAGGAAGATCGCCAGCCCCGCGCCCGCCACGGGCGCGACGGTCTTGACGAGTCCCCTTCTGAAGCAGATCAGGACGGGGACGCTGACAGCGACAATGACGACTATGTCCAACCAGCCCATGACGTACCTGCACGGTTAGTCTACCACGCTTCCCGCGCCGACGGAATAGCCCCGTCCGTTACTTTCCCGCTAACGATGGTACGGTTACTAATGGAGTCTGTAGCCCGGAGACCGGAGTCTGTAGTCTGGAGACTCTAGACTCCAGACTGCGCGAGGCATCGGGGACGGCATCATTTCGCGTCCTGCCCTGCTATAATACGGAGCGGGCGCGCGCTTCCCGAGATCCAGCCCCGGAACGTCGAGGGCGAGCTATTATGTCAACTCCAGAGAAGGTCGTTTTCACCTGGAGCGGCGGCAAGGACAGTGCCATGTCGCTCTACCAGCTCGAGATGGCGGACGGGTGCGAGGTCGTGGCGCTGCTGACGACGGTGACGGAGGACTACGACAGGATCAGCATGCACGGCGTCCGCTCCGCCCTGCTGGAGCAGCAGGCCAGGTCCCTGCGGCTTCCGCTCGACCAGGTGCGCATCACCAGCGGCGCCTCGAATGAAGAGTATGAGGCCCGGATGGAGGAGAGGCTGCGGCACTACCGGAGCATGGGTGTCCGGTCGGTGGTCTTCGGCGACATCTTCCTCGAAGACCTGAGGCGGTACCGCGAGCAGAACCTGGCGAAGGTCGGGATGAAGGGCCTCTTCCCCATCTGGAAGCAGGACACGGGCGAGCTTGCCCGGGCGTTCGTCGATCTGGGTTTCAGGGCGGTCATAACCTGCGTCGATACCCAGGCCCTCGACAGGCGGTTCGCGGGCAGGGAGTTCGACGGGCGGTTTCTCGCCGACCTTCCCCACGGCGTCGATCCCTGCGGCGAGAACGGCGAGTTCCACTCCTTCGTCTACGACGGGCCGGTATTCCGCGAGACGATACGGTTCAAGAAGGGCGAGACCGTGCTCCGGGACGACCGCTTCTGCTTCTGTGACCTCGTGCCGGCTCCACCGAAGGAGGCAGGGAGGGAATGATCGAAAGGGAAACCACGGTCTCTGCCGGCGGCGTGCGCCTTGCGGGCAGCCTCAGCCTGCCATCAGGTGACGTCCGCTTCCCGGCCGTGCTTATGATTCACGGCTCGGGCCCCGCGGACCGGGACGAGAATGCGCGGCAGTTGAAGTTCATCAAGGTGAAATTGAACATATTCAACACGATCGCGCGGTACCTCGCGGACCGGGGCGTTGCGAGCTTGCGCTACGACAAGATGGGCTGCGGCAGGAGCACCGGCGACTACTCGAAAGTCGGACTGCATGACCTGGTGGGCGACGCGACGGCGATGTACGACTACCTGTCGTCACAGGACCGGATCGACCCGGCCCGGGTGTTCCTACTCGGGCACAGCGAAGGGACGTACATCGCTCCGAAGATTGCCGCGGAGCATCCGGAGATCGCCGGCCTGATCCTGCTCGCGCCGGGGGTGCGCAACCTGGAGTTCCAGCTCCGGTACCAGGCGAAGCTGATCAGGGAAGACGTCCAGTCCGGGGGTGGGTTCATCAGGTTCGCGATGAGGCTCGCCTGGAGAGTTGTCGGTGATCCCGAACGGGTGCAGAGCATCGCGCTCGACAGGGTCAAGAGCACGACGAGCGATTCGTTCCGCCTCAAGGGGCAGCGGCTGAACGCCAGGTGGATGCGCGAGCACCTGAACGATGACCCGGAGGGTACGATGCGCAGAGTCGCCTGCCCCATCCTGTCGATCTCCGGCGAGAAGGACATCCAGGTGCACCCGGTGGAGTCTGCCCTGATCTCCGGTCTCGCCCGGGGCGAGGTCGAGTACCACGTCGTGCCCGGCCTGACGCACATACTGCGGCAGGACCCGGACGCGCCGTCCATCCTGAACTACAAGAAGCTGATCAAGAAAGACATGGACCCGTCGGTCCTGGAACTGATCGGAGAGTGGCTTGAGCGGAGATTGAGCCACGACTAGGGGCACGGCGTGCCGTGCCCCCACCGGAGAAATCACGGCGCGTGAGGTGAGACCGGAGCCAACAGCCAGGGCCGGGGCGGGGAGGGCGGGGAGACCCCGCCCCTACAACAGGGACCAGGCCTGTCGGCTGCGGCAACGGGAGAGAGAACGGACAAGCGCAAGAACACGGTGGCAGCAGCGTGTAGGGTGGGTGGAGCGGAGCGCAACCCACCACCCCCACTTCCAGCCGGTGGGTTTCGTCCGCCTGCGGCGGGCTGCACCCACCCTACGACTTGTGCTATTCTGTCATTCCTGCGGAGCTTGTGCCCGCGAAGGCGGGTAGCAGGAATCATCGTAGCACGGCCATCCTGGCCGTGACGCAGCACGTAGGGGCACGGCATGCCGTGCCCCTATCAGGAGAGGGCTGCCTTTCTGCAGCCACGGGTTGAATCTCCACACGACACGGAGCAGAATACAGAACGTGCCTATCAAGATCCTGGCCCCTGACGTAGCTTCGAAGATCGCCGCGGGAGAGGTGGTGGAGCGGCCCTCGTCGGTGGTCAAGGAGCTGCTCGACAACTCGCTGGACGCCGGCGCCAGCCAGATCACCGTGGAGGTCCAGGGGGGCGGCGTGCGGCTGATCCGGGTCGTGGACAACGGGACCGGAGTCGGGCCCGAGGAGATCGTCCTCGCGTTCGAGAGGTTCGCCACCAGCAAGGTCTCCACCGCCGACGACCTGGAAAGCATCTCCAGCCTCGGCTTCAGGGGCGAGGCGCTGCCTTCGATCGCCGCCGTCTCCGACGTGACCATGGTCAGCCGCAGCCGGGACGAGCTCGCGGGGACGTTCCTCAACGTCAAAGACGGCGCCATCGTGCAGAAGGCCAAGCGCGGCTGCCCCGTCGGCACCACCGTGACCGTGCGGAGCCTGTTCCGCAGCTTCCCCGCCCGCCTCAAGTTCCTCAAGTCCACCGCCACGGAGAACGGGCATATCAGCCAGCTTGTCACGCAGTACGGCCTCGCCTACCCCGAGGTGCGCTTCGCGCTCGTCATCGACGGGCGCGCCGCCTTCCGCACGCCCGGCAGCGGCGACCTGAGGGAGGTGCTGGGGATCGTCTACGGGGCCGAGAACGCGAGGGCCCTGCTCCCCGTAGGGGCCAACGACGAGCCCGGCGACGGGTTCCAGGTGCGCGTTACCGGCTTCGTCAGCCCCCCGGCGCTGACCCGCGCGACACGGGCCTACATCAGCCTCTTCGTCAACCGGCGCTGGGTGCAGAGCCGGATGCTCACCTACGCCCTGGAGGAAGGCTATCACGGCCTTCTCATGGCCGGGAGGCACCCCATAGCCGCGCTCAACATATCCCTGCCCCCCCAGGAGATCGACGTCAACGTCCATCCGGCGAAGAGCGAGGTCAGGTTCAGGAATGAGCGCGAGGTCTTCGGCGAAGTGCGGAAGGCCGTCAGGGACAGCCTTCTCGCCCAGATGCCCACGCCCGCCCTGGACGCGCCGCACCTCGTGCGGCAACAGGAGCCGGCACCCTTCACGGAGCCTCTGATCGCCCCTGCGGCCGGCTATCACGCTCCTGTCGCTCCGCCGGCCCCCCTGTCGCCGACAGCGGGCGCGGAGCCCGCTCCGGCAGCACTGCCGATCCTGCGCGTGGTCGGGCAGGTGGCCAACACCTACATCATCGCCGAGGGCCCCGACGGCATGTACCTCATCGACCAGCACGCTGCGCACGAACGGGTCCTCTTCGAGAGGATTCGCGACCAGCGGCAGCGGCAGGCGGTCGAGGTCCAGGGGATGCTGCAGCCGGTGCCCGTGGAGCTGACGGCCCGCCAGCAGGAGGCCCTGGAGTCACAGGCCGAAGCGCTCGCCGGCTACGGGTTTGATATCGAGCACTTCGGGGAAAGGACCTGCCTCGTCAGATCGGTCCCCGCGATGCTGCAGGGACGTGACGTCGCCCGGTCGCTGACCGATCTCCTGGACCTGCTGGGCGAAGGTGCCCGGAGCGATTGGGGAGAGGAGATCGCGGTGTCGCTGGCCTGCCACAGCGCCGTGCTGGCGGGGCAGGCCTTGAGCCGCGACGAGATGCTCGACCTCGCCCGGCAGCTGGAGCGGGCTTCCCAGCCCAAGACCTGCCCTCACGGCAGGCCGACCATGATTCACCTGAGCGCCGCTCAGATCGAAAAGGGCTTCGGCAGAAGGTAGGTAGCGGCTGCCGCCCTACATCCTCAGGTAGCTGTGCGCGTACAGCGTCTCGTTCTGCATCACCCTGATGGTCTTGATGATCTCGCTGACCTCGGGGTCGCTCAAGTCGGCCCCCGCAGTGTCGTACAGCTCCATGGCCGCGTAGGCATCCCACAGGGCGACATAGAGCTTCCCCTTGGCGGTGGACTCATCCCTGGACTCGACGATGCGTATCGCCTCCATCAGCTTGTCATCCAGGGGATCGAGGATCGCGGTGTCGAGGCCGGCGCCCATCATCATCACGCAGAACACGCGGTTCAGAAGCGGCCGGATCTCGTCCGGGCACTGGTTGGAGACGTTGGAGAGGCCGCAGGTGGTCATCGGCGCGGGGTCGGCCATCTGCTTGAAGAACCGGACCGCGTTAATGGTCTGCTGCGCCTGGTCCTGGTTGCCGTTGACCGTCAGCACCAGCGGGTCGAGGTATATCCTGTCGCTGGAGATGCCGTGCTCCGCAGCCGCGGGGAAGATCTTCTCGGCGGCCAGCTCGCAGCGGGCATCGGCGGTAGTGGGCAGGCCGCCCTTGGCCAGCGTCAGGGCGATGATATTGGCGTTGTACTGCGCGGCAAGCGGCATCAGCGCCTGGATGCGTTCGTCCGTGGAGTCGGTGCTGTTGATCAGCGCTGTCTTCTTGCACACCTTCAGCCCGGCCTCGATCGCGGCCGAATTGGTCGTGTCCAGCGACAGCGGAAGGTCGGAGACCTCCTGGACAGTCTCGACCATCCAGGGCATGACCTCATGCCCGGCCTTCTTCTGCGGCCCGATGTTGAGGTCAAGGTATGCCGCGCCCTTCGCAGCCTGCTGCCTGGCCAGGCCCTGTATGAACGCCTTGTCGCGCTCCTGGACGGCGGTCTTCACGCTCTGAGAGATGATGTGAATGCATTCGCCGATGCCGAGCATCCTGTCCTCCTTCTTCTCCGAACTAGAGAAACGGGAAAGGCCGGCGCGGCCCTCCGGACGCGCACGGGGCAGAAGGCGGAAATCGTCCCCCTACCCCGCCGCCGACCCTCTCGCCGCTAGACCTTCCAGTTCTCCTTGAGGAAGCCGCCGACGGCCATGGCCTCGCGCGGCCCGACCATGATCTTCCAGTCCGGCAGCTCCTCCTCGAGCTCGCCCCGGAGCACGGCGACACCGCCGGGGATGATCAGGTTGCGGTGGCTCACCTTCTCCGCTATGTTCTCCGACTTCACGGTCTTGGCTATCTTCTCGGCGTCGAACTTGCCCGCCGACCACGCGGTGAGCACGGACAGGCCCTCGGTGTCGCAGACCAGGAGCCATGAAGACCAGCCGGCTCCCTCCAACTCACCCGCTATGGAGAAGTAGGTGAGCGAGAAGTTGGTCGTGACGCACACCGGGCTGTTGGCCTTGGGCTCGCCGATCTGGTACGTGCCCGGCTTCATCTGGATCGGCTTCTGCGGATCGGTGTAGATGTTCAGCCGGAGCGTGATCAGGGCCAGGGCCAGCGCAGGTGTGAAGTGGTCTATGACCACTATGCTGCCGTACTTCGCCACGTGCTGGGCCGCCAGGACGGCCTCCTCGTCGAGCGAGGATGCCCCCTCGCCGGGGAATGTGATCACAGGATATCCGAGCGGTTCGAAGCGCTTCGCCAGCGCCAGCCTGCGGATCTGCGTGAGTGCGGTCAGCGTTCCCGCGAAATCGCGCACTCCCGGGTCGAGGACCAGGTCCTCAACGCCCGCCGCCGCCGCCTTCGTCGTCAGTTCCGCCAGCTCGTTGAGCCCGTCCGAGCTCCGGACGGCCAGAGCGCAGCCGCATTTCTTGGCCAGGTCCACCATCTGGTCGGTGTTGTCCTTGGTCGCGGCGTAGATGAGCGGCTTCTTGTCGCCGACTTTGGCCAGAGCCGCGTCCATGGCACCCGGATCGGAGGCCATCAGGACCAGCGGCAGATCGCTCTTGGAGCTGACCGCCTCGACGCACTTCACGAACTTGGATGCATCACCGGACGCGTTCTCCACCGCGAACCCGTTCAGGCCGAAGGTCATGCCGACGCGGTCCACGCTGTAGCCGCTGACCTCCCCGACGGTCTTGGCAACTTCATCGGCGGACGCGGTGTCCTTGATTCTGACCACAAGGCCCGCCGGATGGAGGAAGGTCTTCTCGTGGCGGAATAGTACCGTCTCGTTGCCGACCTCGATCTTCTTCTCACCGGCGCCGACGGTCACCAGGCGGATCGCCGGTTTGGCCGCAGCCGCCAGCGCCGCCTTCCCTTCGTCGCTCACATACGGACACGCCGCGAGCTCCACCCCACCCGCCGCCAGCTTCATGGCAAAGGCCAAACACGTCGGGAACTTGCACTCCTTACAGTTCGTCTTGGGGAGGAATTTGTAGATCTGAACTCCTGTCAGTGCCATCGTCTCACGTCTCCTTTCCCCTACTTGCCCATCAGCTTGACTATGGTCGCCTTCACCCGCTCGATAGCCTTGGGATGGGCCATGACGACTATGTCGCAGCCGGCGTTCACGACGCTTGATGCCGTGACGGCCTCCCATATCACGGCACGTTCCGCCTGGTCGCCCCAGGCGGCGGGCGTGCCTTCGGCCGCCCTGGCCTCTTTCTGCCTCCAAGTCTCCCCACCGGCATGGTTGATGATGGGGAAGGCGGTCATGGCATCGCCGCCGAGGGCCGCCAGCCGCAGGCGCTCGTTGATCGAGTAGCCGTACTCGATTCCGTAGCCCAGGGCTCCGGTGTCGGGGTCCATGAGAACGGAGGTGGGCGGCACACCGATGTCGGAAAGCATTATGTTGAGCTGTTTGCACAGGTTGATGTCCAGCGGGGTCTTGGCGATGGCGACATGGCCGTCCGAGATGCAGACCGCGGCCACGGTGCGGTAGTTCTTCTCCTCGCAGTTGCCCAGCGCGACGCGCTGCCCCCGCGCGGCATCCGATGCCGCCGTGAGCACCACGTTGTCCTTCTCCGCCACTCCCGGCCCGATGATGATGAGCGGGAGATCAACCGCCGACAGCACCTTGTCCACGGTGGCCTTCGCCTCGGCGGCGCCGGTATCCCCACCCTCGGGATGGGCGCTCAGCAGCTTGAGGCATATGATATCGGCCCCGAGTTCCGCGGCCTTCTTCGCCCAGCTCGCGGGGTCCTTGACCGCATCGCCCCATGCGGACAGCAGCGGCGCGGGCCACCCGGCGGGCTCCTTGTCATGGACCTCGATGGCTACCTTGGGCGGGTGGGGGATCGCACCCTCGAACGTGAGGAACGGCAGAGTGGTCTGTCCGCCGACGACAACCTCCTTCCTCCCGCCTGCCCCCAGCTTGACCTCTTTGATCTTGCCAGTCCACTTCTCAACAGGAATCACTACGTCCGGCATGCCGAAAAGCCTCCTTTCCCTGAATCTGGCAGCAAACAAGGGTCAGCAGACGCGACCCTTGTCTCGATTGGTACGTTACCCCCATCTCCCGGCAGTGTACGACCTCAAAGGATCGGGTCCATGCTCAAAGCGGGGTGCCCCTTCTGCTCAAGGAACGGCACCAGCTCCTCTACCGTCGTGCAGATGCTCCCGTCCGCCATCTTCTCCATGAGGTCGGGCACTCCCTCGCGCTCGCAAGCAGCCTGCAGCTCCTCCGCCAGCTCCTCCTTCAGGTTCTTGGAGAGCCACACCAGGCGCTTGATGCCCCCCTCCACAGAGATGAACTTCTTGCTCGGTACGTACGTCTTGCCGTGGCCCATCATGCCCGGTGTCTGCAGGCCGCCGCCTACAGTGGCCATCAGAGTCGTGAAGGTCATCCCCGACGGGGTCATGCCATAGTCGTCGCGTGACACGATCATGACGCCGTTGGCCTCGGGTATGATGGCCATAACGCACTCACAGCAGCCGCAGGTTGTCATCGGGGCATCCATGAGCGAGTAGATGGTGAACCGCTCGATGTTCTTGTTGGAGTGCTCGTAGACGAACTTGTTGACCCCCTCGAACTCGCCCATCTCCAGGTTGATCGCCCTGCCCTTGAGCACGGGCTGATTGGGCCCGTTGGGGTTGATCTCGAAGGAGGCGCGGCAGTCGAGCCAGCTATAGGCCCCGCAGAGGCCGACACGCTCGGGGTTGATGACGCAGACGTGGTTGGGAGCGAAGGACTGGCACAGGGTGCAACTGTAGAACGTGTCCACTCCCTCATCGGTGAGACCGGCCGTGCGCTGGTTGCGCTCCTTGTATACCTCGCGCGCCTGATCGATCAGCTCCTTCACCTTCTCGGGCTTGCTGTAGAGGGTCACCTGTATCTTGTCCACAATAGCGCCGAAGTCGTTGTGCATGCACGTGTGCAGAATGTCGCCGATGTGCCTGAGCTTGAAGCCCTTGCCAATGGCATTCTTGTGCATCCGAATCCAGGTGATGTCGCGCTGGCCCTGGTGGGAGACACCCTCAGCGCCGTTGAGCATGTGGTGAATCTGCCGCTCCAGCACCGGCTCGAAGTCCTTCTGCATCTTGCGCCCGGCCACGTCCACCACAATCCCCAGGGGCACCTTCGACCCCTCCTCGAAGCTGTCCATGTCGGGGCCGACCACCTCGACCTTCCCATCCTCAACCTCGTCGGCGTCCTTCATGCGCAGCCACTCGAAGCACATGCCGCCCTTGCCGCCGAACTCGACAGCCAGGTCGGCCCTGCGTACGACCTCGCCCTCGAAGGCGGGCCCGTAGGAAACCGGGATCGGGACCTTGGCGATCTTGATCTTGATGCCTCGCAGCTCCACACAGCGCTGCACCAGCCTCTCCGCCCTCTCCAGGTCATCCTTGCCCGGGATGTCGTCGAAGGGCATGCTGACCACGTGCTCGAACTGCGTGATTCCCGTGGGCAGGATGTTGGGGATCACGGTGTCGGCGAACACGGGGAAGCCGTAGTTGATCGCCCCGGCCGCCGCGGCGTACTTCCGATCATCGACGGGCCCCAGGGCAAGAACAAAGGCAAAGCAGCGGAACTTGTTGTAGAGCAGCACCTTGCGGAAGTCGCCGGCGGTGACGCCGCCGAAGCTCAGGGCGGCGATGGTAGCGAAGCCCAGGCCGTAGATCGCCGAGACGGTGTCGGAGCCGAAGGGCACGATGTACGTATCGTACCCCATGTCGACGCCCTCCTCCTGGAGCTGGTCAACCATCGAGCGGCCGTTGCTGTCGCTCGCCAGGAGGACGAGTTGTCCCTTGGATTGAAGCTCACGGACGATCTTGACGGCAACCTCGTTGCTCTTGGCCGCTCCCACGATGGCGGCGAAGCCAGGCATGCGGCCGTCCACGAGCTGGATGCCCCAGGACCGGGCCTGCACGTCGCTGATCGGGCCATTGAACTCGAAACCGTTCCGTTTCTCGGGCTGCTCGCCCTTGGCGAACCGCACTCCCTGGATTGCCTCGAAGGCAAACAGGGTGGCCGCGCCGGCGTCCAGGGTCTCGCCGAGATAGGGCAGCCACACGTCATCCCGGGGAAGCGGCGGCAGCAGGCTCCTGGCGTGCTCCACGACCGGCACCAGGTCGCCGAGCTTCTGCACTTTGTGGCCCATCAGCCCGTAGATAACCGGGAGGTAGAATGTGGTACCTCCTCCAGACTTGTCATGAAATGCGATGGGTGCATCAGGGCCCAGAGTCTTCATGGCATCCTGAAGCAACTGATCCGCCTCTTCCACGGCGCCGTGCGCGCCTCTTATCGCGGAGGTGGCAATGAACTTCGACATCTCTCTCTGCCTCCCTTAGAATCTCCGGAAGTCACCGGACATGGTGGCGTCCAGCGGATTGGTCGAACTCATCCGGCCGGCCGCGTCAAACCCGGGGCTCGTGTCGCATGCGCGCTCCCCGCAGGCACAGGACTCGACGCCCCTGAGGATCTCCTGAGCCTGGGCCAGGCGGCTTTCGTCGGCCTGAACGCCGACCACGATACCGCCCGCGGAGACTACATACTTGTAGTAGTCCACTGTCGCCTCGGGGACACCCATCGCCGCGAGCTTGGCGGGATCGGACATGGGCTTGATGTCGCCGCCAATCTCCTTCGAGCGTTCCGCGCTGGCGACCACTACGACCTCCTCGGGCTTGTAGCCCTTGGCCTTGAGGTCACCTATTGCCGTCTTCGCCTCTCCGAGGTCCCGGAAAAGCTTCGTCACTGCTTTGGCCATGGCACTCTCCTTGATGCAGCTTCTGCGAAACATCCGCTGAGCAACTCAGCAGACAAGAAAAAGGCCCTGCCGCCCAATGCCACTCGAGCACGGGGCAACAAGGCTCCTGAGATGAAAGAAGCAAACATAACCCACGATGAATTCAGAAGGTCCGGTGAAATGGCTCAGAGCTCCATCTGTGAATATTATCACAGGTTCCCGAGAGAGTCAACGCCGACCGCTCGAAGACCACAACTCCATGTCATTCCCGCGAAAGCGGGAATCCAGGGTTTCGATTACGGTTCTCCCCTCCTGGATTCCGGCTCGGGGGCCGGAATGACAGTCTCGCGTAAGGCCCGCTCGAAACAGGCCGGTCCGCCGACGCGCACCGGTGATGCCAGTCTGAAGCACTCCCTCCCGAACCGGCGAAAGCAACAGCTTCTCGTTTCACGCCTTGCCGGCCTCTTTGCGCTTGGCTTCCTCCTCCTCGACCAGCACCCGGCGCAGGACCTTGCCGATGAGGGACTTGGGCAGCTCGCTCCTGAACTCGATGATCTTGGGCACTTTGAACTTGGCCAAGCTGGGCCTGCAGAAGTCGATGATCTCCTCAGCCGTGGCGCTCTCGCCCTCCTTAAGCACGATGGCGCACTTCACCGTCTGGCCGCGGTACTCGTCGGGGATGCCGTAGCAGACGGCCTCCTTGACCTTGGGGTTCTCGTAGAGGACCTCCTCGATCTCACGGGGGTAGATGTTGTACCCGCCGGCGAGGATGAGTTCCTTCTTCCGGTCCACGATAGTGAAAAAGCCGTCCTCGTCGATCTTCGCCATGTCTCCGGTGTAGAGCCAGCCGTCGCGCAGCACCATCTTGGTCTCGTCCGGCTTGTTCCAGTAGCCCTGCATCACCTGCGGGCCCCTGACCACCAGTTCCCCGACCTCTCCCATCGGCATCTCTTTCTCGCCGGTCTCCCCGTCCATGACCTTGGCCTCGACGTCAGGCAGCGGGACCCCGATCGTCCCGATCTTGCGGAGCCCGAGCACGGGGTTCGCGTGCGTCGCCGTCGGCGCCTCACTCAGGCCGTAGCCCTCGGCCAGCTTGCCCCCGGTGATCCTCTCGAACCTCTCCTGCACCTCCACCGGCAGCGGCGCGGCCCCGCTGTTGCAGAGCTTGATCGAGCGCAGGTCGTACTTGCCTATCTCGGGGTAGCTGTTCAGTGCCACATACATGGTGGGTACGCCGGGGAAGAATGCGGGCTTGTAACGATTGATGGCTTTCAATACCTGCTTCGTCTCCCACCTGGGCAGCAGCACCATGCTGGAGAGAGTGAGCACGGTGAAGTGCATCACCAGGACCATCCCGTACACGTGAAAGAGGGGCATCACCCCCATGATCACCTCTTCCCCCTCGTTCAGGCCCAGCGGCATCCCCCAGGAGCGAAGTTGGTAGACGTTTGCCATCAC
>CAZNMB010000018.1:0-13895 GCA_964574095.1 uncultured Dehalococcoidia bacterium | reverse complement strand
GGGTCACCTGGCGAACGCTTTGCTGATCACCTACGCCATCACGAGGCACAAGCTGCTGGATGTCAGGCTGGTTCTAAGGAAAGGGCTGGTGTACTCGTCGGTCAGCGTGTTCGTGACCGCATTGTACCTGGTGCTGCTGCTGTCCCTCCAGACCTTCGTCCAGACTTGGACGAGTGCTGCGGGCATCGTGACTGTGTTCGCGATGGCATTCGCAATGGCGTGGGTGTTGAATCCGCTGAGAACGTTTGTCCAGAGGAATGTGGACAGGCTCTTCTATGGCGAAACCTACGAATACCGCGCCTTGGTCTTGAGCTTCGCCCGGAGGATGAGCAACGTTCTCGACCTGGGCGAGCTGGCGGAGGCGATGCTCAAACCAATCGTGAGGGCCGTGGGGGCCAGCCAGGCCAGTCTGCTGCTTGCCCGCAACGACGAATTCGTCGCGGAGTATGTGGAGAGGCTGGTAGATGGTGAGACGCCGACGCATGAGATGTTCAGGAAAGACAGCCCCGTCGTGACGTGGATGGATGAACACGACGAGGTTCTGTCTGAGGACCGAAGCGACATGCCTCCCGGGTTGCGGGAAGCCTGGGATGTGGAGCGGGTTGCCTCCGGTTCCAGCGTGGAGTTGCTGGTGCCTGTGAAGAGCAAGGACAAGCTGATCGGCCTCCTGGCCTTGAGCAGGAAGGAGTCGGGCGGGTGCTACTCCGCAGACGATGTGGACCTCGTGGCGACGCTGGTGCACGAGGCGGCCGTGGCCGTTGAAAACGCACAGCTGTACGCCCAGGCCAAGGAGCGGGCGCACATCGATGAGCTCACCGGGCTGTACAACCACCGGTACTTCCACGAACGTCTGGACGAGGAGATATCCAGGTGCTCCCGGTTCGGAGACATCTTCTCGCTGTTGTTCATCGACATGGACCTCTTCAAGACCTACAACGATGTCTATGGGCATCTCGAAGGGGATGAGATCCTCGCCCGGATAGGCCGGGACATCGTGGGTTCGATAAGGAGCATAGACATGGCCTTCCGCTACGGAGGCGATGAGTTCGCAGTGATACTGCCTCAGGCATCACTGGAGGACGCCTGCGTGGTGGCGGAGAGAGTGCGGAAGCGGATCGAGAGCGACATGGACTCACGGGGGGTATCGCTGACGTGCAGTGTGGGGGTTGCGTCCTGGCCCACGGACGGGGTCATGCGCGAGGACATCCTGCAGGCAGCGGATGCGGCGCTCTACGGCAGCAAGGAGGCCGGGAGGAACCGGGTGTGCATGGCCTCGGATGTTTCGCGTTCCCGGGCCTTGGGGCTCGGCATCAGGCCGGAGGGCGAACCGGGAGTGCTGAGCACGATCTACGCGCTGGCGGCAACGGTGGACGCCAAGGACCACTACACTTACGGCCATTCGAAGAAGGTGAGCAAGTACGCGACCGAGATCGCCGAAGCCCTTGGCTTCTCCGAGGACAGGGTCGCGACGATAAGGGCGGCGGCGCTACTGCACGACATTGGCAAGATAGGCGTGTCAGACGGCGTGCTCATGAAGCCGGGCACTCTCGATTCCGATGACTGGGATGCGATACGTGCGCATCCGAAACTCGGCGTGGCCATATTGAAGCACGTGACTGGACTCAGCGCCTGCCTGGCCGCGATCCAGTACCACCACGAGCGGTACGACGGGAGCGGGTATCCCGCGGGGCTGAAGGGTGAGAACGTGCCGCTGGATGCGCGGATACTGGGCGTGGCCGACTCGTACGACGCGATGACGTCGTTGCGTCCTTACCGTGAAGGCAAGATGACCCAGGAGCAGGCGCTGCAGGAACTGGCGCGATGCTCCGGAACACAGTTCGATCCCAGGATCGTTGAGGTGTTCGTAGCCGTCAGGCAGGGGAAATCGGCAAGACGGTCCGGGGAGCCTGTGGCGCCGGCGCAGAAAGGCTCCGCAACATAATGACATCGCCGGGCGTCGGCCGAAATCTGGTGGGAGTGCGCCACCTCGGACGCGCCCCTGGCAGCCATGGGCGGGGCCGGGATCGCGCGAGTGGGTCGAATGGCGGAGGGGCAAGCATCGCATATCGAGTCGTAGTGCCGCCGGTCGGACATGGTGGCCAGATGGAACAACGGGAGCCGTCGAATGCCTAAGTGGGATGCCACACAGGACAGCAGGGACCTCGGTCTGGCCTTGGTGAAGGGTTCCTTCATCAGCGAGGCTGACCTCAGCGCGGCTGAGGAACTGGCTTCTCGGTCGAAGAAGAGGCTGAGCGATGTCCTGGTGGAGGAGGGCAAGATTGACTCTGAGGTGCTGGGGTCCGTGCTCAGCCTCAAATACGGCGTGCCCGTCGTCAATCTGGCGCGGATAGACATCCAGCCGGAGGCGACGGCACTTGTGTCCGAACAGGTGGCGAGAGAGCACCGCATTCTGCCGGTTTCGCTCGACGGCGAGACGCTGACCATAGCGACGAATGAGCCCCACGACTTCCGCACGATCAACAGCATTGCCTCGCTGACGAGAAAAAGGATTGTGACTGTCATCCCGGTAGGCATGAGCCTTGACGCGGCCATAGACAGCAACTACACGCTGAGGTCTCAGATCGAGCAACAGGTCAGCCAGATAGCCGGCCTGAACGGTGATGTGGAGAGCGCCGTCGCCGCCGGAGGGGACGCGGATATCCTGAGGCAGGCCCCTATCGTCCAGGCGGTCGACATGATGCTGACCCAGGCGGTAAGAGACAGGGCTTCCGATATCCACATTGAGCCTCAGGAGGACTGCGTGCTGGTTCGCAACAGAATCGACGGCGTACTGCATGACGCGGTGCGCCTGCCTCTGGGGGTGCACACTGCGATCATGACCAGGATCAAGGTGATGGCCAACCTGAACATCGCCGAAAGGAGACGGCCCCAAGACGGGCAGTTCGGCGCAACCATCGGCAACAGGAAGGTGGATTTCCGCGTGGCGACGGTGGAAAGTGGGCATGGTGAGATGGGCGTGCTCAGGGTGCTGGACAAGTCCATGCTGCTGATAAGGCTGCCCGACCTCGGCATGAGCCCGTCGACGCTCCAGCCCTTCGAGAAGCTGCTCGCGGCCCCCTTCGGCATGATCCTGGTGAGCGGCCCGACCGGTTCCGGAAAGACGACCAGTCTCTACGCGGCTTTGCAGCAGCTCGACGCCAGGCAGCGAAACATCATGACTATCGAGGACCCGATCGAGTACAGTTTCAAAGGTATCAACCAGATACAGGTCAACAGGCAGGCGAATATCACTTTCGCCGTCGGACTTCGGGCGATCATGCGACTGGACCCCGACGTTATCCTGGTTGGCGAGATCCGAGATGCCGAGACGGCCACCACCGCTGTGCAGGCGGCAATAACGGGCCACCTCGTGCTGAGTTCGATCCACGCCAATGACTCCGTGAGCGCCCTGATCCGGCTCATCGACATGGGCGTGGAGCCCTTTCTCGTGACCTCGGCCGTTATCGGAAGCATGTCGCAACGACTGGTCCGGCGCGTATGCCCGTACTGCGGCCAGATGGCTGAGGTCTCTCCGTCGGATGCGGCGGCATATGAGGCGGAGATGGGTGAGGCGCGGGAGAAGTTCCTCGTTGGGCGAGGCTGCAACTTCTGCTCCCGCAGCGGATTCCTGGGTCGGGTCGGCGTCTACGAGCTGCTGACAGTCACCGATGATATCCGGAAGATGGTCGTCAAGAACGCGCCCGCAAGCGATCTCAAGGAGGAGGCGGTCCGCGGCGGCATGATGGCCATGCGCACCGACGGAATGCAGAAGGTCAAGGACGGCGTCACGGCGCCCGCTGAGATCGTGCGCAGCGTGTTCACGATCCTCTAGCCCTCAATGGCCGCGGGCCTCGCGGGAAAGACAGGGGAGAATACCGGGGCCGTGGCGACGGGTTACATTTCGCTCCACCGACACCACGGTTCCTCCTGCGGCGCGATGGTCTGTCCAGTGCGAAAGTACTATGGACAAACGGAAGGCCCCGGCTTAGTATAAGCGGGGAGAGTGTAGCTATGGAATACAGGTATACCGGAGCGACAAGCGAGGGCAGCGCCATCCACGGAGTGGTGGTTGCCGATACGTTGGAGAGTGCCGAGCGGATTCTCTGGGACTCCGGCCTGACCATCGTCGAGCTGAGGAAGCGCATCAAGATGCCCACTCTGCACGAGGCGGTGCCGTCCCTGTTCGGAGTGAAGCGGCGCGACGTGATCAGTTTCAGCAGGAGCCTGGCGAACCTGCTGGAAGCCGGTATCCCCATCCTGCGGGCGCTGACCATCCAGAGCCAGTTCGGGAACCGGGCTTTCAGGGAAACACTGGCAGAGGTGATAGTCGAAGTGGAGAAGGGGGCCCGGCTCTCGGAGGCGTGCGGCAAGTTCCCGAACGCGTTTCCGGAGTTCTATGTCTACCTGCTGCGCACAGGGGAGGAGGTCGGCAACCTGTCCGAGGTGCTGAAGGAAACAGCAAAGCACATGGAGCGGGAGATGGCGACCAAGTCGAAGGTGAAACGCAGCCTGGCGTACCCGACCTTCGTCATGCTACTGGCCGTCTGCGCCATCGTTGTTATGATGGCCTTCGTCGTTCCCGCTCTGACCATGATGTTCAGTGAGTTCAACAGTGACCTGCCTCCAATGACAAGGGGGCTGATCGCGGTGAGTGATTTCTTCCAGGCAAATGTCCTGTATCTGATCGTGGGCGTGCTGGCGGTTGGCATCGGAACCTACGCATACATCAGGACGGAGAACGGCAAGCGCGTGAAGGACAAGGTCGTGATCAAGATCCCGGTGGTTGGGCCGGCGGTGCTGAAGTCCGGACTGGCGAGGTTCTGCCGGAACATGAGCATGCTTGTCGGAGCCGGCGTAACTCTGTTCGAGGCGCTGAAGCTGACGTCCGAGACCACCGACAACCGCGTGATAGCGGAGTCAGTGAGCACCCTCCGGTCAACCGTGGGCGACGGCAAACTCCTGTCTCAGGCAATAATGCTCGATCCCATCTTCCCGGGCCTCATGGGTGAGATGATAGCCGTCGGCGAGGAGGCCGGCAGCCTGGAGGGACAGTTGACCAAGGTCGCGGAGTTCTACGACGAGGAGGCCGAGAGGGCTCTGGCGCAGGTGACGGGAATGCTGACCCCCGCCTTGACCATCGGCGTGGGAGGCATTATCGGACTGATCGCTGTGACGATATTCAGCTCCATCTACTCCATGGTGGACGTGCTGCCGCAATAGGAGCGGGCTGTGCATGCGATAGAGAGGTGGCAACGGATGCCGCGCCGCGTCACCCGGACGTTCCGGAGGTCATTCCGCGCGCGGCTGAGGGGCTTCACCCTACCTGAGGTGGTGATAGCCATCGTCGTCCTGGGACTGCTCACGGCTACCATTCCTCCCCTGATGGTCATGATGACCAGGGCCGAGTTCTCCCGCAACGAGCACCGGATCGCGGAGAGCCTGACCCGGAACCAGATTGAGTATGTCAAGAGCGTCGGGTATAGGGCCAACGCCACCACGACCGAGCCATACGCGACGGTCCCGGTGCCCAATGAGACCTATGAGATCGAACTGTCCGTGGTGGCTATTCACGTCGATCCGGTCACGCTGGAGCATGAGGTGCTCCCGAACGGACAGGACGAAGGGATGCAGGAGGTCACGGTCGGCATTAGCCATGCCGACCGGCTGGTGATAGAGACCAGGGCCTACAAGGTGGACCGATGAGGACCGGGGCAGGTATGGTGGTCCGGGTTGTGAGAGCGAGGGGAAGGCTGCGCGGCGTGACTCTGGTCGAGCTGATGGTGGCGCTCGCCGTGAGCGCCATGGTGATAGTGGGCACGGCCATGGTCATGCGTCACGTGGTGATGGCTGCGGGGGACCAGAGAGACGACACGATGGCTGTGCTGAATGTGCAGGTCTCGGGCTTCTGGATCAACGAGGATGTCGTCCAGGCGCAGAGCATCAGGCTTGGCGACCCCGGGGGGATCGGGTTCCCGCTGACGGTGGAGTGGACGGACTGGGATGGCGACAGGAACAGGGTCACGTACGGGGTCCAGGGCATGGTGGACGAGCTGGGGCGCAGCCTGTGGCAGTTGGCGCGGACACAGGAGAGGGACACGGGCTCGGGATACGAGAGCATGGGCTCGGCGTTTGTGGGGGAGTACCTGGACCCGGGGGCCACGAGGTGCTACTGGTCCCAGTCCACTGATGACATACTGGCACTGGAGGTAACCGCCCTGGTGGACCAGAGCGAGGCCAGCAGCACCTATGAGATGAACCCGAGAGCCCTCAAGCAGCGGGCGTAGCGTGTCTACTATCCGCCGGGGAGGTGGATGATGAAGAGCGTGACAAGAAGCATTAGAAGCAGGCAAGCCGGCCAGGCACTGATATACGTGGCGATCGCGGTGGCGCTGGTTGGGGTGGTGATGGCGCCGATGCTGAGATTCGTGTACACCGGGCATCGCAGCGTGCAGGAACGCGAGCAGAGGATGCTGGAGCTGTACGCGGCCGACGCCGGCATAGAAGACGCGATGTACCAGGTCAAGCACAACCTTCCCGGAGTGGGCGATCTCAACTACGGGGACAGCTATAATCCCGCCACGCCGGATGGCTGGAATGACCGGAATCTGGACGTGGCGGTTGAGAAGGTGTGGATTCCGGACGAGATCTGCGCGGGATGCGGCGACTGCGCGGGGTGTGAGGACGTGGGAACGCCCGCCCCCACGGAGGAGACAGACTACTCGGATACGATCGTCATGGCGGGTCTGTATCAGAGCGTCACGCTGCCCGCGGCCTCCGACGATTTCGAGGCGTCGGGCTGGAGCGGCGGCGTGGGTTGGGCGGGCGACTGGGTCGCCAGCGGCAGCGCTGCCAAAGGGAGTGATGGGGATGCCGTGTCGGGCTCTCGATACCTGAGTCTGGCGGACACCGACGGCTCGGCCAAGCGCCAGACCGATATGGTGGGCTTCTTCGCGCCGCGACTTCAGTTCTACGCGAAGGCGAGTTCGCTCGAGGAGGGCGATACCGCCGAGTGCTCGGCAAGCACCGACGGCACGAACTGGACGCCGGTGATGACCTGGGACGACGGCAACAACACGGACACTTATCAGTATTTCGACCTCGACATGTCGGCCTACGGCAACGCTACTCAGTTCTGGCTCAAATACAGCGCGGACCTGACCGGCGGCACGATTGCGTCGGATGGCTTCGAAATCCCCCCTGTCGCGTGGACGGGGGGCAGCGGCTGGGCCAACAACTGGCTCCACACAGGATACTCGAGCGTCACGTCGTCGGGCTCGCCGCACAGCGGCTCAAGGCACGCGCTGCTGCAAAGCTCCACCGGCTACATAGCGCGGCCGGTGGACCTGTCCGCGTACGAGGCGCCGAAGCTCACATTCTGGTGGAAGGCCTACTCATGGGAGTCCGGGGACAAGGCGTACTTCTTCGTGAGCTCCGACGGAGTGCACTGGACGCCGGTGAGGACGTGGGCCAACGGCCAGGATGACAACCACTACCACCAGGAAGAGATAGACCTGTCGTCCTACGCCGGGGGGTCGAGCCAGTTCTGGATCGCGTTCGACGCCGGCATGAGCAGCACCGGGGACTACTTCTACATCGATGACGTGTGGATCGGCGATGGCGACACCTTCTACGTTGACGACGTGTGGATGGGCCAGGCCGTTGACTCGTACACCATTGAGATAGCCTACACCGACAGCATCGGGCCCGTCTACATGGACGGCCTTGGCGTGTGGCTGCCCCCGGGATCGCAGTACCTGGGCGTGACCGGTGGCCTGGGCCTGCCCGCGGTCGAGCCCAGCCACAAGATCACTTCTTTCGCCGGCGGCACCGTGGTGAGCTGGCAGTTCGATCCCCGGGTAGACCTGTCGCAGCCTGTCGGTGGCGCGGCCGAGCTGCCGATCGTCAGGAGCCTCACCTTCACCTTCACGGGCGCGGAGGAGAACCAGGGCATGTTCGCATGGCTGGATGCCTATGTGGCGGCGAGCGGCGGGGCCACCCCGGACTTCATCTCGTGGGACAAGGGCTATGAGCTCTACCGCGCCACGTCCGAGGCGAGCAACGAGATCTGGGGCAGCAACACCGGGGTCGAGGCCTACGTGGGGCAGGGAGAGGTGGAGAAGCGCGGCGTGGCGAGCTACGGCGACTACCGGGCGATTGGCGCTCCTCTGCTGATCGACTACGCGGGGGACTCGTACGTCAAGGAATACCGCGTGGCGCCGGATAACCCCGCAACGTGGGTGACGAAGAGCGGTTTCTACTACACCGGCAGGTCCACCGTCAGTGACATCGCGACCGGAAGTGAGGTGGTGGCGGCGTGGCTGTACTGGGCGGGCTTCGTGAAGACGAGCAGCTGGTCAGCCCCGGACACTGAGGTGGACTTCATGTATCCCCAGGACGCGGGCATACAGGTGATGGGAGACGCCGTTGCCAGCAACGGGAATGACGTGCTCCACGCCGACTACTACCCGGTGGTGACTCTGCCCGAGGCGGAGACGGTGTGGCTCGACGATGGCGAGAGCCAGGTCGAACTCCATCAGGCGTCGGACTACATGCTCGACCGTGACACTGGTGCCCTGACGATCATCAACGATGAGCTCGAGGGCGAGGTGGCGATGCACTACTGGGCGGAGCACTGGGAGACCATCAACCACGCCGCGTACAACAGGTACGGGATGTCTCTCCCCCCGGCGGAGACCGAGATCAGCGTTGGACATTCATATGCCTGCTTCGCTGACGTGACCGACCTCGTCCCTGCCGCCGCCAACGGCGAGTACGCGGTGCGGAACATCAACGCCACGGCGGGAGTGGACGGCCAGGACTACGGGCAGAAGTGCTACTCCGGGTGGTCGCTCGTGGTGATCTACAAGAACACAACCGAGACGGCCCACCAGTTCTACCTGTATGACCCGATCCACAATGCGGCGGACTGCCCGTACCACTTCGCGCCTTACAGCTCGGGGACATTCACCCTCGAGGACTTCTACCCGCCGCAGGGGCTGGCGGATGGCAGGCTCACGTACTTCGTGGGCGAGGGTGACAGCAACTACGCGGACGACTACGTGCGGTTCAAGGGGGCCTCCCAGATGGTGTACAACCCGCTGAGCGGCACCAACAATCCCTACAACAACGTGATGAACACCATATGCACGTCCGGGGCCAGAGGGATCGACATTGACACCTACGATATCACGTCGGACATCGGCAGTGACACCGCTGCCAACCTCCAGTTCGAGACCAACGGCGACAGGTGGTACCTGATCTATGTCATTCTCTCCTTCAAGACGGCGATGGTGCCCAAGGAGGACTACGTTTTCAACGTGGCTGCCGTGACGTACAGCTACCACGTCGGCCCGTCGAGCCAGTAGCGCTCAGCCGTCCGGGCCGGCATGAGCCGCGGCATGGGTGGAATGGGACCCACCGCTCGAGCGGACGCTTCGGCGGTGGGTTTTGCTGGACTGCAGGGTTTGGGTCAGAGGGGGAGTCTGGGAACCGGGGCAGGTTGGAGCATCTGCTCCAGGCCACCCTGTTCTGAGGAATACGTGGGCTCCGTCCCGGTGTGCGGCTCACTACGGGGCTCGATTGTTATGCTCCCTCCCCTGGCGGGAGGGAGGTGGAGGGAGGGGGTACCCGGCCCGACCCGCCGCCAGCGGTACGCCGATGGCAGGGGCTCGGTCTCCGCGCCCGATGGATTGTGGTCGGGGCCGTTGTCACTCTCACCCTGGCCCTCTCCCGTCGATGGTGAGGGAGTCGTGAAGGGCGTGGAGGGCCGGACTCGGTGGTTCTGGCGCGTGTGGAATGTCGCTACCAGGGTCGATTGTCATTCCCGCGCAGGCGGGAATCCACCTTCCCACCTGGCCTGGATTGCTGCGTCCGCAGGAATGACGGGACCTTTGGGTGGCGCCGTTCCGTTGCCGGTACCGGCGCGCACCGGCTCTTGGATACCCTGTTCTCGCCATCCCCTGACCTTTCCGGTCGAGGGTGAGGGAGTCGTCAAGGGATTGATGAGGCCGGCCAGGGCCGTTCTTCCCAGTACCAAAGGGTCACCGGAACGGGGGATTTTGGGGGGTTGCGCGGCGACTGCAAAGGCCTTAATATGCAGCCGGGAATGAGATCGGAGGAGAGAGGGTAGGATGAACATCGAGATCAATCTTCTACCTGAAGAGCTGCGTCCCCGACCTCCACTGGAGAGCAGGAGCCTGCTCGCAATCGTCGTGATTGTCGCGCTTGTCGCCGGCGGTGTGTTCCTCTACATGGCCAAGGCGGGCGCGGTGTCGGACAGAGCGGACATGCAGGCCCGCGTAGTCTCGATCAATCAGGAGGTCCAGGCCCTGACCAGCAACAGCGAGGCGGCCGCGCTGACGAAGTCGATCGCGAACCTGAAGGCCGCGGAGAAGAGCTACGACACGTTCGTGGCGACGAGGATAGACTGGGGTGACGCGCTCGCGAGAGCGAATGCGCTGGTGCCCTCGGGTATCTCCGTGACCAAGATGACCCAGGTCGGCGCCACGCTCAAGATCGAAGGAACGGCCAGCGGCTACAGCGCGGTGGCGAGCTACGGAGGGGCGCTGGACACTGACCGGAGGTTTGTCCTGTCAGGCGTGCCGCACCTGTCGCAGGGGACGGAGGGTGGCACTGCGTTTACGGTGATTGTGGGTGTCGCACCCGGGGGTGGGGCATGATTGAGCGTATAAGGGACAACGGCCGCCTGGCGGCGGCGATTCTCGTCGTGGTCATACTGGTGGTGGTGAATGTGGTGCTGGTCATGCAGTGGCGGTCCGCCGCTAGCGAGGTATCCAAGGCGGAGACGGAGCTGACGGTGGCGGAAGTTGGCCTGGCGCAGGCGCGCGTTCAGTACGACGTTGTGGAGCTGCGGAAGCAGGAGACCGATCTCAAGCGCAATCCCGAGTTCCCGACGACGCTGCCCATCGTCGGGCTGACCAAGTTTCTCGCGGATGGCGCAGTGCAGACCCAGGTCAGCCTGACAAAGGTGGAGCCTCCCGCGAAGGTCGGGACGGAGAAGATCGGCACCAGGACGTACCCGGCGTATGCCACCAAGGTGACGGCGAAGGGCAGCCTGACGAAGCTGGTTCTGTTCGTCGAGTACGTCGAGGGCGGCGGCATCAGCAGCGTCAGGGTGCAGGACTTGGTTGTCAAGCAGGCTGACGGGGCCTGGGCGGCGGACTTCACGGTAGTGGTCGTAAGCCAGAGCTAGGGGGGGTAGAGAGCAGTGAAAGTGTTTGACGGCGGCCGCGGGATGGCCTTCGCTATTGAGAGCATGGCTTTGAGGATGCTCGTTTTCTCGGGGAAGAAGATTGAGAGCTGGTACAGCGTCCCCCTCGGGGAGCGCTCGGTGAGAGAAGGCATGGTGGCCTCGCCCGAGGAAGTGGGCGCGACAATGGCAGAGGCCATTGAGGAGAACCGGATGCCCCGGCGCGGAGTGGTGTGCGCCGTGCCGAGCGCGGGCAGCGCGACCCAGACGCTGACGCTGCCCGGAGTCAAGAAGGGCAACGTGGGGGACATGGTGAAGCGGGAGATGCGGAGGACGATGTCGAGCGGCCAGGATGCGGAGTTCATCTACTGGCAGGAGATGCCCGCGGAGGGGAGCTTGAAGCAGAAGCGGGTGTATACGCTCGGGGTCCCGAGAAAGGGGATTCTCGGGGTGGTCGATTCCTGCCGGGCGGCGGGGGTGAGCCTGCGGGGCATAGAGCTCAAACCGTTCGCACTGCTGAGGGCCGTTCAGTGCAAGAACGGCGTGATCGTGCACGGCGAGGTGGACAATATCGAGGTCGTGGTGGTGAGCATGGGCGTTCCGGCGCTCTTCCGCAGCATTGCGCCGAAGGACGCGTCACCCACGGCGGAGGCGGCGGTGCACAATCTGCTGCGGGAGCTTCCATTCACCATCGATTACTACAACCGGAGCTACCAGGAGTCCCAGTTGAGCCCCGAAGCGCCGGTGTACCTTGGCGGCGAGCTGGCCCTGGACCCGGAGCTGGCGATGGGGATTACGGCGGCTACGGCGCGCGAGGTGGTGGGAGTGGAGCCGACGATCGAGTGCCCGGCCAACTTCCCGCTGGCCCAGTATCTGACTTGCGTGGGACTGATGCTCCGTGACAGGTGGTAGCGGCTGAACGCTTTCTGTGGGACAGGCGATGCGTGCGGGGGCGTTCGTCGGAACGCCCCTTCTACACAAGCCCCTGGGAGTCTGGAGACCGTAGCCTGGAGACCCGAGGCTGGCGACTCAAGGCTCAGGGCTGAGGACTCAGGACTGAAGACTCGATACTGGAGACTGATTCCGTGGATGCGGTGATCTACGTCGGTTTCGCGCTGCTGGGGCTTGCCATAGGAAGCTTCCTTAACCTGTGCATCGACCGGCTGCCGCGCGACGGGTCCATCGTGAGCCCGGGGTCTCACTGCGACAGCTGCGGGCGGGCGCTGGGGCCGGTTGATCTGGTGCCGGTGCTGAGCTACCTGTGGCTGCGCGGGAGATGCCGGTACTGCGGGGCGGCCATCCCGGCGCGGGTACTGGTTGTCGAGATCGCCGCGGGGGCGCTCTATCCGCTGCTGGCGTGGCACTACGGCCTGGGACTGGAGCTGGCGGCGGCGCTGGTGTACCTCAGTGCTTTCATAGTGATCTTCTTCATCGACCTGGAGCACAGGCTGGTGCTGGTCGCGGTCGCCCTGCCGGCGATGGTGGCGGCCTTCGCGTTCTCCTTCTTCTGGAACGGGTTCGAGGAGTTCTGGCCGAAGACCGGGCCGGGTTTCGCGCTCAGCGCCCTGCTGGGAGCGACTGTCGGGGTTGGCCTGATGGCGGTGCCGCACGTGGTCACGAGAGGGCGGGGCATGGGTTTCGGCGATGTGTACCTGGCCGGTCTGATCGGGCTGGTCACGGGATTTCCCCAGGTGCTGGTGGCCCTGTGGATGGGGATAGTGGCCGGAGGGGCTGTGGCGATAGCGCTGCTGGTTGCGCGGGCCGTAGGCAGGAAGGACGCGATCCCTTTCGGGCCGTTTCTGGTTGTGGGCGCGATGGCGGCGCTGGTGTGGGGCGACACGGTCATCCGCTGGTGGCTTAATCTGGGGCAGTAGCAGTGTGCTGAGGGTATGTACACGGGGGAGAGAAAGATGGGCGGAGTCATGATGCCGGCGGTGAGGCGACGCGGCCGGGGCCGGCGGGGGTTCACCCTGGTGGAGGTGGGGGTGGTGATGCTGGTGATCGTGATCCTGGTGGGGATCGTCATCATGATGGTGCTGGGGTTCTTCGGGCACGCGCGGCAGGCGGGTCTGGACACTGACCTGGGGACGGTGAAGACGGCCGTGGACGCCTATATTATCGAGACGCAGAAGGCGCCGACGGCTGACGGCCGGCTGCCACTGTCGGGAGAGTACGCCCTGATCGACTTCAGCGCGCCGTTCATGCGCAACGGACAGACGATGACCTTCTATCCGCACATGCTGGCGGATCTGCCCCGGCACTGGGACGAGGGCGTGTGGCGGATCGACAGCGCGGCGCTCGTGTCCATCGACATGCCCGAGGACGAGTACTAAAGTATGGAGCGGGGGTGCTCGATCATCCTATAGACAGCCCATGTGGGCTGTGTTAGCTTGTACGTGTGGGAGTTCAACTGGAAAGGAGAAGGCATTTGAACATAACCCTGAGAATGGAATCCGCAAGGATGGAGAGAACAGATAGAAAGGAGGTGAATCATGAAGCGGTTTAAGAGAGGCGAGAAAGGTTTCACCCTGGTCGAGCTGCTCATCGTGGTGGCGATCCTTGGCATTCTGGCTGCAGTCGTCATTCCCAACGTTGTCGGCTTGATGGGCCGTGGAGGACATCAGGCTTACGAGACCGACCAGGAGGTGATCCAGCTTGGCGCAGCCACGTTCTACTCGGACGTGCA
>CAZNMB010000017.1:3993-14067 GCA_964574095.1 uncultured Dehalococcoidia bacterium | reverse complement strand
ACACTCACCGGGCTCCGGCCAAGCGGCAGGAGATCTGGCGCAAGCTGGGCATCACGCCTCGCGGTATCGACCGGGAGGTAGTCGAGACGCTGCACCGGACTCACATCGGCAACGACCAGGATGCGGAGCATATCCTTGATCACGCCCTGCGCAACGCTCTGGCGGATGGGTGGGGCGGCTCGATGCTGAGCACGGACATCAGCGACATCCTGTTCGGTACGCCGGCCCCGGTGGCGGCTACATCGAACTTCGGCACCCTGCGGGAAGACGAAGTGAACGTCGTGATCCACGGGCACGAGCCGACGCTGTCCGAGCTGATAGTGGCGGCGGCCAGTGATCCCGAAATGATCGCGTACGCGAAGTCGAAAGGGGCCAAGGGCATCAACCTTTCGGGCATGTGCTGCACGGCCAACGAGATCCTGATGCGGCAGGGCGTCCCCCTGCTGGGCAACTTCCTTTCCCAGGAGCTCGCCGTCCTGACGGGCGCGGTGGAGGCCATGGTGGTGGACATCCAGTGCATCATGCAGGGACTGGTGGCCGTGGCCGAGGACTACCACACCAAGATCATCAGCACGTCGCCCAAGGCGAAGCTGCACGGCGCGATGCACATCGAGTTCCACGAGGACAGGGCGATGGAGATCGCCAAGCAGATCTTGCGCACGGCGATCGACAACTACCCCAACCGGGGCAAGGTGCACATTCCCGACGTGCAGGACCGCCTCGTCGCGGGCTTCTCCCATGAGTACATCTCGTACATGCTGGGAGGGAGCCTGCGCGAGTCCTTCCGCCCTCTGAATGATGCAATTATGACGGGACGCATACGGGGTGCCGCAGGTGTGGTTGGCTGCAACAATGCCAGGGTGGCGACTCATGATGTCGAGCACATTGACATTGTGAAAGAGCTGATCAAGAACGATATTCTTGTTGTGACCACCGGGTGCGACGCGATCGCCTGCGCCAAGCAGGGCCTCCTGACCCCGGAGGTGATGGAGCAGTGCGGCCCCGGACTGAAGGAGATCTGCAACACGATCGGTATTCCGCCGGTGCTGCATATGGGCTCCTGTGTCGACAACACCCGGATTCTGACGGTGGTTGCCCAGTCTGCGACCGAGGGCGGTCTGGGTGAGGACATCAGCGACCTGCCGGTGGCAGGGTTCGCGCCCGAGTGGATGTCGGAGAAGGCGATCTCGATCGGCATGTACTTCGTGGCATCCGGCGTGACCACCTGGATGGGCGTGGGGTCTCCGGTGGCCGGCAGCCCGGAGGTGGTCGAGATCATCACCAAGGGCTGGCAGGACAAGGTGGGGGCGTCGTTCTACTTCGAGCCCGACCACAGGAAGGCGCTTGAGGATTCCATCGCCCACATCGACGCCAAGCGCAAGGCGCTCAAGCTGCCGGAGTACGACCCGACGAAGTTCGCCAAGAGCGCGACCTACCTGCCCGGAGACTTCGCTCCCGACAAGCACGGCGCGTACTCGATGGCGTAGCGACGGACGCCAGGCTGCAAGGGCAGACTATCAAGGGGCTCAGCGTTCACGCTGAGCCCCTTTTCTGTTGCATTGCGCTGCGGGGATGCAGGTGTGCTAGCCCTTCGGGAACCCCAGTCCTCTCTCCTTCAGGCTCACGTAGCGCTGGCGACCGATGATAACGTGGTCAAGGACCTCAATATCGAGAAGCTTGCCCGCCTCTACCATCTGCTCGGTCACCTTGATGTCCTCCGGGCTGGGGGTTGGGTCCCCCGAGGGGTGATTGTGGACGACTATCAATGCCGGACAGTTCTCACGCACCGCCTCCCGGAATACCTCGCTGACCCGGATGAGTGAGGTGTTCACGCTCCCCTTGTAGAGCTGGGTGACCGACCGTACCTGGTTCTTGCTGTCGAGAAGCACGACACGCAGCTCCTCCTGATCGAGAAGGGCCATCTCGGCGCGAACGAGGTTGGCGACGTCGTCCGGGCTTCTGACGACGAACCTCTCCTGGCCCTGAGTGCTCAGGACCCTCCGGCCCAGTTCCAGGGCGGCCTTGAGCTGTGCCGCCTTGGCGGCGCCAAGCCCGCGCTCGGAGCAGAGCTCCGCGAAGCCGGCGGTGGCCAGACCGTCGAGCCCCCCAAACCTGGCGAGGAGCTTGGCCGAAAGGTTGAGCACGCTTTCGGAGGCGGCGCCGGTGCGCAGGATGATCGCCAGCAGCTCGGCGTTGGACAGCGAAGCCGGGCCGTATTTCCTGAGCCGCTCGCGCGGGCGCTCCTGCGCCGGCAGTTCTCTGATCAGAGGCTGGTAGGCCGCCACCTCTGGCCTCCCCACGGTCACCTCCCGGCCGAGTCTTGTGTCAGGAGCTACTGGACCTCGACGGTGGCGCCCGCCGCCTCGAGCTTCTCCTTCAGCGTCGCAGCCTCAGCTTTGTTCACGCCTTCCTTGACCGGCTTCGGGGCGCTCTCCACCAGCTCCTTGGCTTCCTTCAGCCCCAGTGTGGTCACCTCGCGCACTGCCTTGATGACGCTGATCTTGTTGGCGCCGATGTCCTTGAGGATCACCGTGAACTCGGTCTGTTCCTCAACCTCAGGCGCGGGAGCGCCAGCAGCCGCGGCCCCTGCCCCGGCAGCGCCTACGGCCATCATCGGAGCGGCCGCGCTGACCCCGAACGTCTCTTCCAGGGTCTTGACCAGGTCCGACAGCTCGAGGACGGTCATCTCCTTCAGGGCCGCCACGATATCGTCCTTGCTGATTGACTTGGCTTCTTTCTTGGCGGCGGCGGTCCGTTTCTTGGGCTTCTCCTCCTCGGTGGTCATCTCGACTGCCTCCTCCTTCTGCTCCTGTGGAGCATCCTTCTCGGTCGCTTTGTCGCTAGGCATCTGTTCCTCCAAGCTGTTGAATTCTTGCGTTCAGTACTGTGCTAAGTCCACGCAGATTGGCGGTGAGCACGTTCTGCAGGGAGAATATCGGGCTCAGCAGCACGCCGAGCAGTCTCGCTCTCAGCACCTCAATCGGCGGCAGTGCGGCGAGGCTCCGGACCTCATCGACGCTGAGCAGCCGTCCGTCGATGAGCGCTCCCTTGATGCTGACCGTCGCTTTCGAAGCGCGGATGTAGTCGAGCAACGCCTTTGCGAGCTCACTCACGTTGTCCTGGCCGCAGGCGAGCGCCGTCGGGCCGGTGAGCAACTGGGAGAGCTCAGTCTTGCCCACGTTTTCGGCGGCGAACTTCGCCAGGGTGTTCTTGACGACGTGGTACTCCGTGCCGATATTGCGAAGCTGTCGGCGCAACTCCGATATCTGGGACACTGTGAGACCGCGGTAGTCTGTGGCGACGACGAACTTGCTCCCGCGAAGGAGCTCGGCTGTCCGCTCCACCAGTTGGGACTTTCGCTGCGTAGTCATTGGTTCCGTCCTCCCATGAAAAAAAGCCCTACGTGCCCGACGCACGAGGACTCTTCTCGCTCCAGAAAGATCGCCTCGGCAGGCACGGGTTTAAGCCTCAACGGCACCTGCTGTCTTCAGCAGTATTCAGTTTGACACTAGTATACCACGAATTTCAACGCCTAGCGACCGGGCACGCCGAAGATGCCCATGCTGCACATGAAGGTCCCGGGATGGCCTCCCTGGTTGTGGGCGATCCCGAGCTCCACGTTCTTGAGCTGGCGCGACGGCTCCTCGGCCTTTCCCTGGATCTGCTTGTATATCTCGTAGACTTCCCTGACGCCGCTGGCGCCGACAGGGTGTCCGAACGATTTGAGACCGCCGCCGGCGTTGAAGGCCACCTCACCGTCCAGGGCGAAGGTCCCGGCCTCGATGTCGTTCTTGGCCGTACCGCGCTCGCAGAATCCCATGGCCTCATAGCACATGAGCTCGGCGATGGAGAAGCAATCGTGGCATTCGACGATATCGATTTCCTTGCGGGGGTCCTTGATTCCGGCCTGGGCGTAGGCCTGCTGAGTGGCCCGGTACGTCTCCTCCCAGTGCACCCAGTCGTAGTTCGTCATCATCTTGCCGCAGCCCGGCCCCGCGGCATTGCCCAGCGCCTTGACCGTGATGAAGTCCTTCCTGAACCTCGGGGCGTCCTCGGTGCGGCAGAGTATGGCGGCGGCGGCGCCGTCGGTGACGCCGCAGCAGTCGAAGAGGCCGAGAGGCCAGGCTATCATCGGAGCGGACATGGCCTGTTCCACCGTTATCTCGCGGCGGAGATGGGCCTTGGGGTTACGCGCGCCGTTATGATGGCTCTTGACGGAGATCATGGCGAGGTGCTTCTTCTCCGCGCCGTAGGTTGCGAAGTACTTGGTGGCCGCCAGGGCGTAGCGTCCGGGCGGCGTCGCCTGAATGCCGAACACCGGGTGGGTGCCTCCCATCGGCTCTCCCGAGCCCAGGCCCCCGACTCCGCGGTCCTTGGTCTTCTCGAAGCCGACGCACAGGACGAGGTCGTAGGCCTTGGCGATCAGGGCGTATGTCGCTCCCCGGATGGTCTCCAGGCCGGTGCCGCAGAGGTTCTCCACCCTTACGATTGGGATGTAGTCAAGCTTGAGGGGATAGGCGAGACTCTGGCCGCCGGCGAAGCCGAGGGTGCCGGACCACGCGGCCTGGATGTCGCCGGGGCCGACGCCGGCATCCTCGAATGCCTCGTATGCGGCTTCAATGACCAGGTCCCAGGCGCTGCAGTCCCAGCGCTCCCCAAACCTGCTACAGCCCATGCCAACTATTGCGACTTTGTCCTTGATGCTCTCCATAGTGCACCTTCCCTAGGCGACCCGCAGAGGCCGGCATTTCCAGTAGTAGTTGCGGATGCCGCGCTCGCTGTGCATCCACCTGAACGTGAGCTCCACCGGCATCCCGTCAGTGATGTTTTCGGGGTCGCGGTCCGTCATCTGGGCGTAGAACCTTCCCTCGTCGTCGAAATCGATGATGCAGAGAACGATCGGGGAGTCGAGGCTGGGACCGAGGGAGTCCTTGCTGTAGGTGAACAGCCTGCCGCTCTTCTCCGCGAGGCGGACCTCGTCGAACTGGTCTTTGGCCTGGCAGTACATGCAGATCCGCTGCGGGGGGAAGTTGATGTTGCCGCACGCGCGGCACTTGCCGCCCCGGCAGCTTACGTTCCACTTGCGGTCGCGCCACGATACGGTCGCTGAGGACTCGTTCTCGAAGTGGGCCCAACCCTGAATGATGCCCCGGTAGCGCAGGTACTTGTCGTAGTTGGCCAGGGGCATCTTCGACGGTAGATGGTACTTGATCCCCCGGCGGCCCTTGGCCTTCGCGACCGCCTTGGTGGTCGTGAGGATGAAGGCGTCGGCGCCGTCGCCGTAGTTGGCGACGAGGATCTTCTGGCCCGGCTCGGCGTCCTCGAGGGCGGCGACCAGCATCATGAGCGTGTAGGCCGATCCGGTATTGCCGATCGTGGTGAACATGCTGTCCTGGAGCTGGGTCTTGACGTCGAGCTTGAGTTTCCGCGCCAGCTGCTGGTGTCTCCGTGCGTCGTGGGCGTAGAGCACGGCCTTGGAGACATCGGCGGGGGTGAGCCCCTGCTGGCTCAGGAGCTCGCCAACGGCCTCCTGTATGTTGTCCTGATAGCCGTGGGTGATGATGAAACGGTCCTCCCAGGACCGCACGAACCTGTCACCCTCCAGTCGCCACAGGTCCATGATGTCGTCGTAGTGGCTGTGGCTCGCATCCACTGTTGCGACCGTGCCAGTGTTGCCGAGCAGCAGGGCTGCCGCACCGTCTCCGAAAGCCTGCTCGTATTCGGTTGAGGGGTGGCCGAGGCGGCAGTCAGCCGCGACCACGAGGGCTCGCTTCGCGGAACCGGCGGCAATCGCGTCGAGGGCCGCCCGCATCGCTATGGTCCCCGACCGCAGCGAGTTCGTGAAGTCGGCCGTTCTCGTGCTGCGTTTGAGATCGAGGGCTTCGGCGACGATGTTGGCGCATTGCTTCTCCCGGTACGGGGTTGAGGTCGAGGCCAGGAACAGGGCGTCCACCTCGTCGCGGTCAATGCCCCGCAGGCAGTTGTTGCCCGCCTCGACGGCCATGGTGATGCTGTCCTCGTCGAAGTTGGCCACTGCTCTCTCCCCACCCACAGGCATGCCGCCCCACGTGAGCCAGACGAGCTCCCGGTTCAGCCTGTAGATAGGTATGTAAGCACCGAAAGAGACGATTCCGGCCATTTGGCGCTCCTTTCACATAGTCGTGCCTGGATGCCAGTCGCACGCCGAAATGGGAACAGGGCGGGGGACTAGGTGGTGGTCATGGAAAGGGTTGGAGTCAGGTCGAGCTTGATTCCGGGTCCCATCGACGTGGTCAGCGAGATGCTCTTGATGAACTGGCCCTTCGCCCCGCTGGGCTTGGCTTTCACGACTGCGTCTATCAGTGCGGCCACGTTCTCCAGCAGCTTCTTGTCATCGAAGCTGAGCTTGCCCACGGCCGTGTGGATGATGGCAGTCTTGTCCAGCTTGAACTCTACGCGACCCTTGCGGGCGTCACCGACGACTCGACCCAGGTCTCCGGGTTGAGCGACTGTGCCTGACTTTGGATTGGGCATCAACCCCCGTCGCCCGAGGATCTTGCCGAGCCTTCCGATCTTGGGCATCATGTCCGGGGTCGCAATTGCGACGTCGAACTCGATCCAGCCTTCCTCGATCTTCTTCACCAGTTCGTCGGCGCCTACATAGTCAGCGCCCGCGTCGCGGGCAGCCTTCTCCGGCTCGCCCTGGGTGAAGACCAGGACTCGGACAGCCTTGCCCAGGCCGTGAGGCAGCATGGCGATGCCCCGCACCTGCTGGTCGGCGTGGCGCGGGTCGACCCCCATGCGAAGGTGAAGCTCGACGGTCTCGTCGAACTTGACGTGCGATGCCCGCCTGGCGATGCTGATCGCCTCCTCGGGTGAGTAGGTCTTGTCTCTCTCGATGAGGGCCAGCGCGTCAATGTGTTTCTTGCCTTGTTTTGCCATGATGCACCTAATCCGTGATATCTATTCCCATGCTCCGAGCGGTGCCCTCGACTATCTTCATCGCACCTTCGATGTCGACAGCGTTGAGGTCCTTCAGCTTGACCTGAGCGATCTCGCGTACTTTCTCTCTGGGCAGGCTCCCGATCTTATTGCGCCTCGGGTTGTCGCTCCCTTTCTCAGCGCCGAGGGCGCGCTTCAGCATATCCGCCGCGGGCGGCGTCTTGGTCACGAAGGTGAAGGAGCGGTCCTCGTATACCGTTATCTCGACCGGCACTATAGACCCCGCCTGGCGCGCGGTCTGGTCGTTGTACTCCTTGCAGAAAGCCATGATATTGACCCCGTGCTGGCCCAGGGCCGGGCCCACCGGGGGGGCCGGAGTCGCCTTGCCGGCCTCTATCTGGAGTTTGACGACTGCCTTGAGCTTCTTCGCCATCCCGACAACCTTACCAATCTAGTGGTCGCTGCAGCGGAAACGCTCGACGCACAAGCGTGACGTCGCCGCGCTAGAGCCTCTCCACTTGCAGGAAGTCCAACTCCACCGGAGTCTCTCGTCCAAAGAAGGATACCAGTACCTTGACCTTGCCCTTCTCCTCGCTGATGTCATCGACGACTCCGATGAAGTCGATGAAAGGCCCATCGACTATTCGGACGCTCTGGCCCCTCGCGAAGCCCACCTTGACGCGCGGCGTCTCGGACTCCATCTGTTTCAGTATGGACTTCACTTCGTCGTCATCAAGCGGGACCGGCTCGATCTTCCCCTTGTCATCTTGCGTGCTGACGATGCCGGTAACGCCGGGCGTGTTGCGCACGACATGCCAGCTCTCGTCGTCCATAGTCATTTCGACCAGTATGTAGCCGGGGAAGATCTTCCTGGCCACGGTGCGACGCTGGCCGTCCTTAATCTCCATCTCGTCTTCCGTCGGAACCACGACCTGGAATATCTTCTCCTTGACATCCATCGAATCGATGCGATGCTCCAAGTTCGTCTTCACCCGGTCTTCGTAGCCGGAGTAGGTGTGGATCACGTACCATTCCTTCACAGGTCGCGTCATGCAACTACACCCTATGCCAACAGTCTGGAGGGAACGAATCCTTGGAGGTTGGCGCCGGGAACACGGGCTTGCCCGTCGGACAGCGCTGGTGCCGGGTTGCCAGGCCGTGTGTCATCTGAGCAGGATCACGTTCATTAGTTTCAGGAAACCGAGGTCGATCAACCAGAGGGCCAGAGCCACCACCACGGTAACAACTATGACCATCGTCGTGAGGTAGGTGGCGTCTTGCCTTGTCGGCCAGACCACCTTTCTCAACTCCGCTATGGTATCGCCAACGAACTTGAACCTGCGGCCGGCTGGGCCTTTTGTGGAAACCTGCTGCCTCAATTCGCTATCGGTGCCTCTCTATTTCGTCTCGCGGTGCGCAGTAGTCTTCCGGCAGCGAGGACAGTACTTCTTCAGTTCCAGCCTTGCCGGATCGTTCTTCTTGTTCTTGCTGCTGGTGTAGGTCCTCTCCTTGCATTCGGTACAGGCGAGGTTGATGGTTATCCGGGCTTCACCTTTCTTGGCCATTTCCTACTCTTTAACGGCCGTGACAAGGCCGGCCCCCACCGTCCTGCCGCCTTCTCTGATTGCGAACCGCAGGCCTTCCTCCAACGCCACGGGGACCAGCAGGCTCACCTTGGCGTTGATTCTGTCGCCGGGCATAGCCATCTCCACGCCTTCGGGCAACTGGACACTGCCGGTGACATCCATGGTCCTGATGAAGAACTGTGGCTTGTAGCCGTTGAAGAACGGCGTGTGGCGGCCTCCCTCCTCCTTGGTCAATATGTAAATCTCAGCTTCGAAGTTGTGGTGAGGCGTGATCGAGCCGGGCTGCGCCAGGACCTGGCCGCGCTCGACCTCCGTACGCTCAACTCCTCGGAGCAGGCAACCGACGGCGTCGCCGGGCTCGGCATGGTCCAGCAGCTTGTGGAACATCTCCACGCCGGTGACCACAGTCTTCTTCGTCTCCCTCAGCCCGACGATCTCGATCTCCTGGCCCACTTTGACGGTGCCCCGGTCCACCCTGCCGGTCACGACCGTGCCCCGCCCCTTGATGCCGAAGACATCCTCAACGGACATGAGGAAGGGCTTGTCGGCCGGGCGCGCCGGAAGCGGGATATAGTCGTCAACTGCGTCCATCAGCTTGAGGACCATGCCGCACCATTCGCATTCCATCTTGCCGCAGCCGCACTCCAGCGCCTTCAAAGCGCTGACGCGCATGATTGGCACCTTGTCGCCGGGGAAGCCGTACTTGGGGAGGAGCTCTTCCCGCAGCTCGAGCTCGGTTACTTCGAGCAGGTCGGGATCGTCCACCATGTCCACTTTGTTGAGCGCAACCACGATTGCGGGTACTTCCACCTGACGAGCGAGCAGGAGGTGCTCTCTGGTCTGGGGCATGACACCATCATCGGCGGCTACGACCAGAATCGCGCCGTCCATCTGGGCGGCTCCGGTAATCATGTTCTTGATGTAGTCCGCGTGGCCCGGGCAGTCTACGTGAGCGTAGTGCCGCTTCGCGGTCTCGTACTCGATGTGCGAGATGGCGATGGTCAGACCTCTTGCCTTCTCCTCGGGCGCGTTGTCGATGGACTCGAAGGCGCGAAACTCTGTCTTGCCCACGGCCGCTGCCAGCACGGCCGTGATCGCCGAGGTCAGGGTTGTCTTGCCGTGGTCAACGTGACCGATGGTGCCGACGTTGAGGTGTGGTTTGGTCCGCTCGTAGACTTTCTTTGCCATCTATTCTCCTCCCGATCGCTATTGGACTGAGTTGGAGCCCACAACCAGATTTGAACTGGTGACCCCGTTCTTACCAAGAACGTGCTCTACCGCTGAGCTATGTGGGCAACGTTATGGTGGAGGGGGTAGGATTCGAACCTACGTAGCCATTTCAGGCGGCAGATTTACAGTCTGCTGGTATTAACCGCTCACCCACCCCTCCGGGCTTGTCCAGAGCCCGAGAGCGGATTCGAACCGCTACCCTACCGATTACAAGTCGGTTGCGCTACCATTGCGCCACTCGGGCCTTCCCCGGCCTGCGCTTGATTCCAGAATAGAAAGTATAAGTACTAAGCGAAACAAAGTCAAGGTTTGCCGTATCGCCACACAGTGCCCTGCG
>CAZNMB010000017.1:616-3893 GCA_964574095.1 uncultured Dehalococcoidia bacterium | reverse complement strand
AAGTACTAAGCGAAACAAAGTCAAGGTTTGCCGTATCGCCACACAGTGCCCTGCGATGTATCCTCCAGGGTGATGCCCAGGCGGTTGAGGTTCTCTCGAATCTGGTCGGCGAGCTGCCAGTCCTTCTCCCGGCGCAGGGTCGATCGTTTCTGCGTGAGGAGAGCGACGATTCCCTCCGTGTCCCCCGGGTCGTGGGGTTCGAGGCCGTACCTGCGAGCAAGCTCCCGGATGGCTTCCACGGGGATCTCAGGCCTGGCCGGCTCGAACGCCAGGACCAGTCCCAGGACAGCAGCGAGTCCCAGAAGAGCCTTGTGGGCTTCGCCGATCTGCAGGTTCTCGTCGTGGCCTCTGTTGATGTCGCGGGCAAGGTCGAAGAGCGCGGCTGCAGCCTGCGGCGTGTTGAAGTCGTCGTCCATGGCGGCGATGAACTGCTGCCGGTAGGGCTCGGGGTCGAGCTCCGGCCCGGAAGCGTCGAGGTCAAGATGGGCGGCACGGACCAGCCTCTCCAGGCCGCGCTCGGTGGCGGACACCACTTCCTCCGTGTATGTGATCGGGCTGCGATAGTGGGAGCCCAGCACCCAGAGCCGGATAGCATCCGCACTGTGCCGCTCCAGCGCCTCGGCTATGGTCACCAGCTTGCCCGATGACTTGCTCATCTTGTCCTCGCCGAGCTGCATGAGCCCGTTGTGCAGCCAGTGGCGGACGAACGGCGTGACACCAGTGAACGACTCCGACTGCGCGATCTCGTTCTCGTGATGGGGAAAGATCAGGTCCTGGCCTCCGCCGTGGATATCGATGGTCTCGCCCAGGTACTTCAACGACATGGCGCTGCACTCGATGTGCCACCCGGGTCTTCCCTGGCCCCAGGGACTGTCCCAGCGGGGCTCGCCGGGCTTCGCCGCTTTCCACAGGGCGAAGTCCAGGGGATGCTCCTTAGCTTCGCTGACCTCGACGCGCGCTCCAGCCAGCATGTCGTCCGGGCTGCGGTGGCTCAGCTTGCCGTAGTCGGGGTCGCTGGCCACGCGGAAGTAGACGTCGCCGTCGGCCTGATAGGCATGCCCCTTGTGGATCAGTCCTTCGACGAGCTCGACTATCTTGGGAATCTCCTCAGTGGCCCTGGGGTAGCGACTGGCCGCCTTGACGTTCAACGCCTGCATGTCCCCCAAATACTGGGAAATGTACCTCTCCGCAAGCTCTGAGGGCCGCTCGTTCAGTTGGTGGGCCTGGGCGATGATCTTGTCGTCGATGTCCGTGAAGTTCTGTATGTAGCGGACTTCATGGCCCCGGTACTCCAGGTACCTCCGGATCGTGTCGAAGATGATGTAGCTCATGGCGTGACCGAGGTGACTGGGGGCGTAGGGGGTGATCCCGCAGACGTACATCGTCACCACATCACCCGGCGGGACGAAGTCCTCCTTGCGGCCTGACAGAGTGTTGTAGACCTTCATTCGGTATGCTCCACGAGGGCCACGGAGTACGCGGCGATCCCCTGCCCTCTGCCGGTGAATCCCAGGCCGTCGGACGTGGTTGCCTTCAGTCCCACCTGTCCCGGGTCAATGAGCAAGGCGCGGCCTATGTTCTCCCGCATTTGATCGATGAAGGGGCCGACAAGGGGACGCTCGGCGACTATTGTAGCATCGACGTTGACGATGCGCCACCCTTGCTCTCCCAGCATGCGACCCGTGCGGTCCAGGAGTACTATGCTGGATATCCCCCGGTACGAGGGATCGCCGCTGGGGAAGTGACGTCCGATGTCACCGAGGGCGGTTGCTCCGAGCAGAGCGTCTATCATCGCATGGACGACGACATCGGCATCGCTCCAGCCCTGAAGGCCGAGATCGAACGGGATTTCGACCCCGCCCAAGACCAGGGGACGGCCCTTGACTAGGGGGTGGGCATCGTAGCCGATACCGACGCGCATGTTGCCCCGGAGTGCAAGGACCCTTCTCCGTTGGACCTGAGGAAGATGTCCGCGATCGCCAGGTCCTCGGGAGTGGTCACCTTGATGTTCTGGTAGGAACCCATGAATATCTCGACCCTGTGTCCCAACTGCTCGACGAGCGAAGCGTCGTCCGTCACCTCAGCGTTGCTCTCGCCGTAGGCCTGAGTTATGAGGTCGTAGCGGAAGACCTGAGGAGTCTGAGCAGCCCAGAGGTACTGGCGGGCGGGAGTCTGCTGGACGAGGCGGCGGCGGGAGACGATCTTGATGGTATCCCTGACGGGGACGCCCGCGATCGCGGCCCCGCTCTCGCGCGCAGCGACCAGCCCCCTCTCGATCAGGGAGGCATCGACGCAGGGTCGCGCCCCGTCGTGTATCACGACCCACTGGCAGTCCGCCAACCGGCTCAGCCCCGCCTTGACGGAATCCTGCCGCCTGGGGCCGCCGGGGCAGACGGCGACGACCTTGCGCCAGCCGAAATCCCTAGCCAGCTTCTTCCCCTGGGCGAGGCTCTTTCTGGCGAGGACTACGACCACGTCGTCTATCAGGGGACACTTCTCGAACGCATCCACTGTCTTTGCCAGCAGAGGCACGCCGTCGAGCCGGGCGAACATCTTGTCTATGCCGCCCATTCGACTGCTCGTGCCGGCAGCGACAATGACAGCGCCGACCCTATCGCTTGATCCTTTCACCTATGGGTTCCTTGGGCTGGGCGAAGATCATTCTGCCTGCTGCGGTCTGAAGGACTCTGGTGACGGTGATGCTGATCTCGCTGTCCAGGTATCTGCGTCCGCCTTCCACGACAACCATGGTGCCATCGTCCAGGAAGCCGATGCCCTGCCCCGCTTCCTTGCCCTCCTGGACAATACGCAGAGTCATCTCCTCTCCCGGCAGCACGACGGGCTTGATCGCGTTGGCCAGTTCGTTGATGCTGAGTACCCTCACCCCCTGGAGCGTGGCCACTTTGTTCAGGTTGAGATCGTTGCTGACAATGGGACAGCGAAGCGTTCTGGCCAGCATTATCAGCTTGGAGTCAACCTCAAAGGCATCCTCGAAGTCAATGTCGGATATCTGGACGTTGACTTCCGGTCCTCGTTGAAGCTGGGTGAGCATCTCCAGGCCGCGCCTGCCGCGATTGCGGCGCAGCATGTCATGGGAGTCGGCGATATGTCGAAGCTCGTCAAGGACGAACCTTGGTATCAGCAGTGTGCCCTGGACGAAGCCGGTCTTCATGATGTCGGCGATCCGGCCATCTATGATCGCATTCGTGTCGACGATGAGGAAGTCGCTCCTGTTGCCGCTCTTGCCCGATACCAGCGGGGAGCTGCTGAAGAAGAA
>CAZNMB010000017.1:0-606 GCA_964574095.1 uncultured Dehalococcoidia bacterium | reverse complement strand
TACGGCAGGGCGGCGGAACTGGGAGGCCTGTATGTGATCGGTACGAACAGGCACATCAGGAAGACCGCGGCACCGAGAGGAGCGTACTTGCCATAGGGGTCCGGGAGCATGGCCAGAGGCAGGGTGATCAGGGCCGTGATGACCAGCGCAAAGGCCATCCCGATGCCGGCAGCTACGAGGGTCTGGATGGGGACCAGCCGCTGAACACGCCACGAGTGACCACGCATCCAGCGCCACGGACGTATCGCAAGGTGGGGAGCCAGAAGGAATCCGCAGGCATAACCTCCGAGTGCTATGGAGAGAACCCAGGTCAGCTCACTTGCGGCTTGGCTCCTTCCAGCGATCACTACTCCCAGCCTCCACCCCGCGATGCCCAGGACTGATCCGACCAGAGTACGTATGAATAGTTCGCCCCGCATTGCAGCCACTCCCTGCCCGCTCAAAGGAATAAGACGAAATAATGGTGCCCGGGAGCATCTTTCCCAGGAAAAGGCATTCGTATGTCATGATTGCGACCATCCCCTGCTGACAGTTGCGGATGGTAGCACAAAAACTGTGGTGTGTCAATTTCGACGCAACGTACTGACCGCGACAACGATACCAAGG
>CAZNMB010000016.1:12126-14544 GCA_964574095.1 uncultured Dehalococcoidia bacterium | reverse complement strand
GTATGTAGTGGCCGCGGTGGGGACGCTGGCTGCCGCCTTCGCCGTCTGCCTGGTCGAGGACGAACGCACCGGCAGGCTGGCCGCGTCCTGCGTCACCCCGATAGAGGCGGGGATGGTCATCAACACCGAGTCGGAGAAGGTGCTGGACCGCCGCGCGACCGTGATCAAGCTCCTCCTCGCCAGCCACCCCGACACGTGCATGGTGTGCGACAAGGGCAACCGGTGCCAGCTGCGCAAGATCGCCTCCGACATGGGCATCGGTCTGGTCGAGTTCGAGCGCATACCCCAGGTCGCGACCATCGAGGAGGTCAACCCCTTCATCGAGAGGGACTTGAGCAAGTGTATCCTCTGCGCCCGGTGCATCCGGGCGGACCACGAGCTGGTAGTCCAGGGAGCCATCGATTACATCGGCCGGGGCTTCGCCTCGAAGCCGGCAACGCTGAACGACCTGCCCCTGGAGAGATCGGAGTGCACCCTCTGCGGCACCTGTGTGGCGGCCTGCCCCACCGGCGCCCTGATGGAGAAAGGCCGAACGTACAGCGGCACGGCGCCGGTCAAGGTCACGACCATCTGCCCGTTCTGCGGCTGCGGCTGCACCGTGGACCTCGAGGTCGCGGGCGACCGGATCGTGCGGGCCAGGCCGGGCGAGAACGGGACGGTCAACCGAGGGACGCTCTGCGTCAAGGGGAGCTTCGGCCACGATTTCGTGCACAGCCCGGACCGGCTCAAGAACCCTCTCATCAAGGTGGACGGCGAGTTCCAGGAGGCCTCGTGGGATGAGGCCCTGGCCAGGGTAGCCTCCGAGCTATCCCGCATCAGGGACGCCCACGGGCCGGACAGTATCGCGCTGCTCGGATCGTCCAAGTGCACCAATGAGGAGAACTACCTGCTGCAGCGTTTCGCCCGGAGCGTCCTCGGCACGAACAATATCGACAACGGCAGCCGCTTGTACAGCGCCGCGAACATCATCGGCCTGGGCGCACCCGTCGGCTTCCCCGGCACCACCAACCATCTCGATGCCCTGGAGCAGTCGGACGTGATACTGGTCACCGAAGTCAACCTCGCCTCCGCCGCTCCCATCGTCGAATACGCCGTAAAGCGCGCCGTGCGGCGCAGGGGCGCCAGGCTGCTGCTGGTTGACCCCCTGCAAACGGGGCTTTCATCGTTCGCTCATCTCTGGCTGAGGCCCAAAGTCGGGACCGACATTGCACTCATCAACGGCATGGCCAGTGTTATCGTCGCCGAGGACCTCTTCGACGAGGAGTTCGTGACCAGGAAGACGGACAACTTCGATGCGCTGAGCAAGGACCTGGAAAGGTACACTCCCGAGTACGTGGAGCAGGTCACCGGCGTGCCGGGCGAAGACGTGCGTAGTGCCGCCCGGCTCTTCGCCAAGGCCAACATCGCGTCGATCGTCTACGGGGCCGGGATCACCCAGTACGTGACCGGAACTGACTGCGTGATGGCCCTGGCGAATCTGGCCATGCTCACCGGGAACATCGGCCTCAGGGGCGGCATCTATGCGCTGCAGAGGGACTGCAACGGGCAGGGCGCATGCGACATGGGCACCCTGCCCAATCTCCTCCCGGGATACGAGTGCGTGGACAACGCCGGGGCGAGGCAGAAGTTCGTGGAACGCTGGGGCGCTCAACTGCCCGCCGAGGCCGGCCTGACCGCCATCGAGATGATCGAGCACGCCGGGAAGGGAAAGGTCAAGGGCATGTACATCGTGGGGGAGAATCCAGCCCTGAGCTTCCCCAACTCGGCCCTCGTGAGAGAGGTCCTGGAGGCCCTCGATTTCCTCGTGGTCCAGGACATGTTCCTCACCGACACCGCGAAGCTGGCAGACGTCGTTCTGCCCGCCTCGAGCTTCGCGGAGAAAGAGGGCACGTTCACGAACTTCGAAGGCCGCGTCCAGAGGCTGCGCCGGGTCGTCGCGCCCGTAGGCGACAGCCTGCCCGACTCGGAAATCGTCCTGCGGCTCGCCCAGACGATGGGGCAGGCGATGCCGTATTCCTCTGTCCAGCAGGTCGCCGACGAGATAGAGGCGCTCGTTCCGCTCTTTCAGAGCCCCGGCGACGGCGACGCGGAGATAAGGGACCTGTACCGTGCCGAGCTGGACAGGGACCCGCTGCGGAGGAGGCGTCTCTACAAGGGCCAGTTCCCCGAGGGATTCGGCCGCTTCTCGCCGGTGGAGTACCAGCCGCAGCCCGAGCTGCCGCGAGACGGATACGACTTCACGCTCCTGACGGCAGGCGTCCTGCACCACTCGGCGACGGGTTCAAAGACGGCCCGGTCACCCAGGCTGAGCGAGTTCTCGCCGGAGGCCTACGTGGAGGTCAGCGTGTCCGACGCCGGCCGAATCGGGATATCCGAGGGCGAACGTCTGAAGGTCATCTCGCCTACCGGCGAGGTCAC
>CAZNMB010000016.1:0-12116 GCA_964574095.1 uncultured Dehalococcoidia bacterium | reverse complement strand
GTCATACAGCCCAAAGGCGTTCGGAGGATACCGGCCTACCGGCGAGGTCACCGCCGCGGCCAGACTCAGCACCACGCTGCCGGAGGGGATAGTCTTCATGCCCAACTGTTTCCCGTCAACCCCCGTCAACCAGCTTTTCGACATAGCGCTGGACCCCCGGGCGATGACGCCCGCGCTCAAGGCCTGCGCCGTCAGGCTAGAAGGGATGTAGAGCCGTGGAGACGAGCCAAGACACAGCCAGGCCCGACCTGGAGCGGCTGCACGAGGTACTGGCCCGCTATCGGGACCAGAAATGGCCCCTGATCCCTCTGCTGCAGGATGTCCAGGAAGAGTTCGGGTACATCCCGCCGGAAACCATAGAACCCATAGCGAGAGCCACGGGCCTGTTCCCGGCCCAGGTACAGGGCGTGATCACTTTCTACGAGCAGTTCCACACAAAGCCGCGAGGGAAGAATATCGTCAGGGTCTGCCGGGGAACGGCGTGCCACGTGCGCGGCGGGCGCACGATCCTGAAGATCGTGAAGCAGAGCCTGGCGGTTGAAGAGGGTGAGACGACCCCCGACATGAACTACACCCTGGAGACCGTCCCCTGTCTGGGCACCTGTTTCCTGGCCCCGTCGATGATGGTCAACAAGGACTACTTCGGAAAGCTGGCGCCTCCGAAGCTGCGGAGCATTCTCCAGCAATACGGCAACCCGGGAGGCTGAGCAGGGCCATGGAGAGATTGAAAGCTGTCTCGGATCTCGGCTCGTACCGCACCGCGCTCCTGCGCCGGAGCGGGCAACCGGAGAAGTGCGTCCGGGTATGCACCACCGGCTGCCGCGCCCACGGGTCGCTGGACGTGCGCGACGCGTTCCTGGCCGAAGTCAAGAACCGCGGCCTCGAGGAGAGGGTTGAAGTAAGGGACACGGGCTGCCACGGCTTCTGCGCCAGGGCACCGGTGGTGGGCATCGACCCCGGCGGCATAGCGTACCAGGAGGTGACGGTCGAGGACGTGCCCGAGATCGTATCCGCTACCCTGCTCGACGGGAAGCCGGTCGAGCGCCTTCTCTACCGCGACGGAGGAAACGGCCGCCGCATCGCCGAGGCCAGGCTCATTCCCTTCTATAAGAGCCAGACCCGGAACGTGCTCCGGAACTGCGGGCAGATAGACCCCAAGGACATCAATCACTACATCGCGCGCGACGGCTATGCCGCCACGGCGAAGATGCTCTCCGGCACGAGTCCTGAGCGCGTGATCGAGATCGTCTCCGAGGCGAAGCTGCGAGGGCGCGGCGGCGCCGGATTCCCCACCGGCACCAAGTGGAGGCTCACGCGGCAGTCACCCGGCGACTTCAAGTACATCATCTGCAACGCGGATGAAGGCGACCCCGGAGCGTTCATGGACCGGGCGGTGCTGGAAGGCGACCCGCACAGCGTGATCGAGGGGATGATCATCGCCGCCTACGCCATCGGAGCCGGCGCCGGCTACATATACGTTCGTGCCGAGTACCCCATAGCCATCGAGCACCTGGCCATCGCCACCCGGCAGGCGGAGGAGCTGGGGCTGCTGGGCGACCACATACTGGGTACCGGCTTCAGCTTCCGCATCTACATCAAGATGGGAGCGGGAGCTTTCGTCTGCGGCGAAGAGACCGCTCTGATGGCTTCCATCGAGGGCAAGCGGGGCATGCCGCGCCCGAGGCCCCCGTTCCCCGCCCAGTCCGGCCTCGACGGCAAGCCGACCTCGATCAACAACGTGGAGACCTACGCCAACGTGCCCTCGATAATCCTCCACGGGGCCGAGGCCTATGCGCGTATCGGCACCGAGGAGAGCCGGGGCACGAAGATATTCTCGCTTTCGGGCAAGATAAACAACACCGGCCTCGTTGAGGTCCCGATCGGCACGCCGCTGTCCACCATAATCTACGACATCGGGGGAGGCATCCCCGGCGGCAAGAAGCTCAAAGCGGTGCAGACCGGCGGGCCGTCGGGCGGGTGCATCCCGGCCCAGTACATCGACACCCCCGTGGACTACGGCACACTGGCGAAGCTGGGCTCGATCATGGGGTCCGGCGGAATGGTGGTGACGGACGAGGGCAACTGCATGGTCGAGGTCGCCCGGTACTTCCTGAGCTTCACGCAGGACGAGTCCTGCGGCAAGTGCGTCCCCTGCCGCCTCGGCACCAAGCAGATGCAGCGCATACTCACGAGAATCACCCAGGGAGAAGGGCGCGAGGAGGACATCGACAAACTGCTCTCCATCGCCGCGATGGTCAAGGAGTGCTCGCTCTGCGGGCTGGGCCAGACCTGCCCCAACCCTATACTCACCTCGATCAAGTACTTCCGCCACGAGTACGAAGCCCACATCAGGGAGAAGAAGTGCCCCGCCTCGGTGTGCGACGCACTGATGATATCCCCGTGCCAGCACGCGTGCCCGGCGGGAGTCAACGCGCCCAAGTACCAGGCGCACATCGCCCAGGGCGAGTACCTGGAGGCCGTAGAGACCATCAGGGAGCGCAACCCGTTCCCATCCATCTGCGGCCGCATCTGCGACCACCCCTGCGAGAAACGCTGCCGGCGCGGAACGCTCGACGAACCGGTGGCGATAAGGGCCCTCAAGCGCTTCGCGGCAGACTGGTACTTCGACCACATGGACGAGTTGCCGCCGCCGGAGCCCTTCCCCCGGACGCAGAGCCAGAGAATAGCCGTGGTCGGGGCCGGGCCCACCGGGCTGAGCTGCGCCTACTTCCTCGCCAAGATGGGCTACGCGACGACGGTTTTCGAAGCCCTGCCGGTGGGAGGCGGGATGCTGGCGGTGGCGGTCCCCGAGTTCCGCCTGCCCATGGACGTCATCCGGCGGGAGATCGACTGGATCGCGGCCCGCGGCGTCGAGATCAGATACAACACGCCCATCACCAGGAGCTTCACTGTTGAAGACCTCAGGAAGGACGGCTTCGATGCTGTCTTCATCGCGGCGGGCGCTCAGTCGAGCCAGCGCATCGGGCTGCCCGGCGAGATCGAGGACCTCAAGGGTTTCTACTATGGCCTGAAGTTCCTCCGCGACGTCAAGCTGGGCAAGCCGGTAGAGGTCGGCCGCCGGGTGGCCATCGTCGGCGCGGGCGCGCTCGCGCTCGACGTCGCTCATACGGCCCTCCGCCTGGGCGCCAGGGAGGTCAGCGTCTACGAGATGCGGTCGCGCGGCGAGATGATCGCGTCGGATGAGGAGTACGCCGAGGCCGTCGAGGAGGGCGTCCGCCTGAACTTCCTCACCAGCCCGACGCGGATATTGAACGACAACTGGCAGGTGACAGGCCTGCAGTGCGTCCGCATGGAGTTGGGCCAGCCCACCCTGACCGGCCGGGGCCGGCCGGCGGCCATCCTAGGCACCGAGTTCTCGGTCGAGGCCGATACCGTGGTGGTCGCCGTCGGGCAGGCGCCCGACCTCTCGTTCCTTCCGCGCGACAGCGCGCTGGAGCGGACACGGTGGGAGACCCTGTCCGTTGACAGCAACCGGCTGTCAACCAACATCCCGGGCGTCTTCGCCGGCGGGGACTTCGTCCGCGGCCCCGGCCTGGTCATAGAGGCCATCGCCGAGGGAAGACGGGCGGCCATCGCCATACACAAGTCCCTCCACAACGACACCTCGCGCGTCGTGATGTACGATACCAAGAAGACTGCTCCCCCCGCGCCGGCGGCCGCCGAGGCCGAGGAAAGCTATGAGACCGTCCCCAGGGTCGAGATGCCCAAGCTCCCTCTTGCCGAGAGAAGGGCGGGCTTCGAGGAGATTGAGCGGGGCCTGACGGAAGAGGCGGCGCGGCGGGAAGCGCGAAGGTGCCTCAGGTGCGACCTGGAAACCTAGCGATCTGAATCGACAGACCGTTCCATCGGGAGGTTGAGAATGAAGTCGATCACCAGGCAGAAACCCCTCGAGGAGATCGAGCAGCAACTCGAGGGACTGGAAAGGGCCTACATCATCGGCTGCGGCACCTGCGCCACTCTGACCAGGACCGGCGGCAGGGAAGAAGTGCTCGAGATGAAGGAACGCCTGCTGGGCCTGGGCAAGACGGTGACCGGCTGGGCCGTCATCCCCACCGCCTGCGACGACGTGACGGAGGAGTACCTGAAGGAAAGCAACGGGGCGATCGACAGCTCGGACTGCATCCTGGTCATGTCCTGCGCGCTGGGCGTCCAGAAAGCCGCCTCGCGCAACGGCAAGCCGGTGATCCCCGCACTCGACACCCTCTTCATCGGTGTGGAGGAGTCGCCGGGCCTCTTCCACGAGGCGTGCGACCAGTGCGGCCACTGCGTTCTCGGGTACACGGCGGGCATCTGCCCCATCACCGCGTGCCACAAGGGCCTGCTCAACGGCCCCTGCGGCGGCACCAACAACGGCAAGTGCGAGATCGACAAGGAGAAGGACTGCGCGTGGACGCTTATCTATCGCAGGCTCGAGGAGCAGGGCAGGCTCGACCTGATGCGGAAGTACCAGCCTCCGAAGAACTCCCAGGTGGTGCCCCGGCCGCGACTGACCAGAGTCTCCTAGGGAGGAAGGAAATGGCGCAGAGCTTGAAGGAAGCACTCAAGTCAGGCAAGTTCGTCGTAACCAGCGAGATCGGCCCGCCGAAAGGGACCAATATCGAGAAGATGCGGCACCACATAGACCTGCTCAAGGACCAGGTGGACGGCCTCAACGTGACCGACCACCAGAGCTCGGTGATGCGCTTCCCCTCCCTCGGCGGCTGCATCGAGATCAAGGAGCACGGCGGCGAGCCCATACTTCAGATGACCTGCCGCGACCGCAACCAGATGGCCCTTCAGGCCGATCTGCTCTTCGCCTACACGCGCGGCATAAAGAACGTGCTCTGCCTCACCGGCGACGCCATACCCGTCGGAGACCACAAACAGGCCAGGGGCGTCTTCGAGCTCGACTCGGTCCAACTGCTCCGGGCCGTGAGGCAGCTCGAAGCGGGCAAGGACCTGGGGGGGAACGACCTCGATGGAGCGGTGGAGTTCTGCGCCGGGGCCATCGTCACGCCCGAGGCGAACCCGATCGAGCCCCAGCTCATCAAGTTCGAGAAGAAGGTCGAGGCCGGCGCCGAGTTCATCCAGACCCAGGCGATCTACGACCTGGACAACTTCCGCAAGTTCATGGAGTACGCGCGCAAGTTCCCGGTCAAGGTCCTCGCGGGCATAGTCCTGCTGGTGTCGGCCCGGATGGCCAAGTACATGAACGAGAACGTGCCCGGCATCTCCGTCCCGCAGAACCTGATCGACGAGATGGCGGGAGCGCCCAAGGGCGAGGCCCTCAACAGGGGCGTCGAGATCGCCGGACGCATGATCGCCGAGCTGAAGCGGGACGCGGTCTGCGACGGCGTCCACATCATGGCGATCGGCAAAGAGGACGTTGTCCCCAACATCCTCACCGCCGCGGGGCTCAACGGGCACCAGGCGTAGTGCTTGGTTGTCCAAGTCAGCTTCCATTGTCATTCTGAGTGAGTCCGCCTCCGGCGGACGACGGAAGAATCCAAGAGATTCTTCACTACGCTCGGAATGACGCAAACGGGGCCTTTCTCCCGTTGTCATTCCGAGAGAGCGGAGCGACCGAGGAATCTCTCCCCATGACGCGCCACAGGCCCTGCAGACATCACGATAGTCTCAAAGTGGCGTGTCGCAGGGCTTCCGTTCTGCCGTGATCAGCCCTACCTCGTTTCGCGCAAGCGGGCAGGTGGCATGGGCATCTTGCCCATGGCCGAAGGCCCTCCGCCTTCCGTGGGAGGAAGTCTGAGGGAAGCGGCAGTACCGAGCCCGACCCATCTCGTAGGCGCGCGGTCTCCGCGCCCGATTCCTGGCGGATGATAACATCCGCCAGGAGCGTTGACATTCTTCACTTCGTTCAGAATGACACAAACGGCGCTTCTCTCCCTGTCATTCTGAAGAAGTCCGCCCCAGCGGACGACAGAAGAATCTCAGAGATTCCTCGCTACGCTCGGAATGACATGTATGTCCTACCGCTCCGAACGCCGAGAAGGAACCCCCGTTGCGGAATCGAGTGGCGCTGAATGTCCCAGCCAGGTGCTGGGCATCGGCGGCAGCCCGATCGGAAGGCCGCAGCTTCGGTCCGCACAAGACCACGTGCGGACCGTTTTCCTCCGGACAGCCCGGCGTCCATCCCGCCGCGACCCACCCGGCAGGCCGCCCGGGACAAGAGGGCAACCACGATTGGCGTTTGATGGCACATGCATGTTGTTGCAATTGCCATCGTTTTCTGATATGATACTCACGTGGCACCCCGGCGGCCCGGCGCCACAATCCAGGGGTGTGTCTGAGAAACCGGTGAACCGGGTAGCATGGAGCGGATGCTCCAACCTACCCAGTATCTTGGACAGCCTCCTGGGGCAAATAAGGCGGGGAAGGCGGGACAATGCACATTCCGGACGGATTCCTGAGCACGGGCGTGGCGGCGTCAACCTACGTGGTGTCGGCCGGTGGAATAGGCTTCGCCGCGAGGCAGGCGGCAAAGAAGATAGGCGAGAAGCACATCCCTCTCATCGGCCTCACCGCCGCCTTCATATTCGCCGCTCAGATGCTCAATTTCCCCATCGCGGGCGGCACATCCGGCCACCTTGTGGGCGCCGCTCTGGCCATGATCCTGCTGGGGCCGTGGACGGGCGCCCTTGCCGTCAGCATGGTGGTGATCGTGCAGGCGCTGGTGTTCCAGGACGGCGGGCTGATGGCCCTGGGCGCCAACGTGTTCAACATGGCGATTGTGGGGTGCTTGACGGCATATCTGGCATATCGGGGGCTGCGCCTCATTCTGGGACCGACGCGCAAAGGCATTCTGGTCTCCGCCGCCTTGGCCGCGTGGTTCTCCGTGGTGATAGCGTCCGCTTGCGCCGCGGCGGAGCTGGCGATCTCAGGTACGTCACCGCTGGGAGTGGCGCTGCCGGCGATGGTCGGCACCCACGCGCTGATAGGCATCGGCGAGGGCGCGATCACTGCGGTCGTCCTCAGCTTCGTGCTGGCGACCCGGCGCGACCTGCTGCAGGTGCCGACATACTCACAGGAGGCGACGCGATGAAGTTTAGACTGAAGTGGTGGCACGCCGCTGTCTTTCTGATTCTGGTGGTGGCCTGCCTCTCGCCGCTGGCGTCGAGCTCTCCCGACGGCCTGGAGCGCATCGCGGAGGACAAAGGCTTCATCGACAAGGCGCAGGACGCGCCTTATCACGTGATCGGCGACTACGTTTTCCCCTGGATTCACAACGATGCGCTGGCGACCATCCTGGCGGGAATCGTGGGCGTGGTGATCGTCCTGGTCCTGGCCTACGCGGTCAGCCGGCTGCTGCGAGCGGCTAACCGGGGGTCTCAGTGAAACACAGCTTCCTGGACAAGTACAGCGACCTCAACAGCCCGGTCCATCGGCTTGACCCCAGGGTGAAGCTGGTCGTGGCTTTCGCCTTCGTACTGGCTGTCGTCACGACGCCGCCCGGCCTGTGGCAGGTCTTTGCCCTGTACCTCGCCCTCCTGTGGGCCATTATCCTCATCTCCAGGCTTCCCCCAGCCTACGTACTGCTCAGATCGCTGGTGATCGTGCCTTTCGCCGTCGTGGTCGCGGTATCCATTCCCTTCATGGGCCGTGACGGCACGGGGGGGAGCTACAGCTTGGGGCCGTGGGAAGTGGAGGCGAGCCGCTACGGGCTCGTAGTCCTGTGGAACGTGGTCATCAAGTCGTGGCTCTCCGTGCAGATGCTGACGGTCCTGTCATCGACGACGAAACTGCCGGACCTGCTCTGGGGAATGCGCGGCCTCGGCATGCCGAAGATAATGATAGTGATCATGTCGTTCATGTACCGGTATATTTTCGTTCTCGGCGACGAGCTGCTGCGAATGCGCCGGGCGCGCGACAGTCGCAACTTCGGCGGCAGAAGGCTGTGGCAGTGGAAGACCATCGGCAACATGATCGGGAGCCTGTTCATCAGGAGCTATGAGCGCGGTGAGCGTGTCTACGCGGCCATGCTGGCCCGGGGCTTCGACGGGGAAGTGCGCTGTCTCAGCCCCCTGAGGCTCAGGGCCATAGACGTCTACTGCGGCGTCGCCTCCCTGGGCGCTATCGTCGCGGTGGAGGTGGTCCCGCGCTGCCTGTCTCTGGCCTAGGAAGGGTGGAAGTGTCGAATCAGCCTGCCATCGAGATCGAGGACCTGCACTTCAGCTATCCCGACGGCGCCAGCGGGCTGCAGGGCATAACCCTGAGCGTCAACGCGGGGGAGACTGTCGCCCTCATCGGGCCCAACGGCGCCGGCAAGTCAACCCTGCTGCTGCACCTCAACGGCGTACTACGGGGGCCCGGAAGCGTGAGGGTGCTGGGTGTGCCCGTGGAGGACAAGAACCTGCGCTGGGTGCGGAGCAGGATAGGACTCGTGTTTCAGGACCCGGACGACCAGCTCTTCTCACCCACCGTGTTCGAAGACGTGGCCTTCGGGCCGATGAACATGGGCTATTCCTCCGAGGAGGTGGCCTCTCGCGTGGCCCAGGCACTGGACTGGGTCGGGATGAGGGGGTTCGAACGCCGTTCCTCGCACCATCTCAGTCTGGGCGAGAAGAAGCGTGTCGCCATCGCCACCGTCCTCTCCATGAGCCCGGAGATACTGGTGCTGGATGAGCCGTCCAGCAACTTGGACCCCCGCACCAAGTGGGACCTGATCGACCTGCTGGAGGGGCGGCCCGAGACCAAGGTGATCGCGTCCCATGACCTCGAGCTGGTCCGCGACCTGTGCCCGCGTACCGTGGTGCTGGACGGGGGAAGAGTGGTCGCCGACGGCCCCACCGACGATATCCTGTCGAACAGTACACTGCTGAAGGAGCACGGCCTCGCCCCGAGACACGCCAGAACGCCCGCGGCCGGCCCGGGCGCGGCGACGGAACGTGATCGCGTCGCCGCTCGTGCCGCGCGAGGCTGATCCTGGACCGTGCCGGCAGGGGGAGACGCGAAGGCAGAGGCGCTCAGCTCTCTGCGGGACCGGATAGTTGTGATAGAAGGCTTCGGCAAGAGGACCTACAGGGGGCCGCGTGAGTGGCTGGCCGATATCTTCTTCCTCGCGAAGAACATCGGGCCGGTCTGGAGAGTGATGCGGCGGAAACCGGTATCAGCCGCATTCAGGGAGAGGCTGATGCTGGCGGTCACCTCCGTCTATGGCTGCCGGTATTGTGCGTGGGGACACTCCCGGGAGGCGCTGCGCAGCGGGGTCGGCGGGGCGGAGATCAGGAGTCTGCTCGCGGGCAACGTGAGCGACTGCCCCGAGGACGAGGCTATCGCCCTGCTCTACGCCCAGCACTGGGCCGACTCCGACGCACGTCCCGATCCTGATGCGGCCGCGAATCTGGAGCGCACCTACGGCCTGCAGAAGGCGGAAGCCATCAACCTCCTGCTGCGTATGATCCGCGTGGGCAACCTGTCGGGCAACACCTGGGACCGCTTCCTCCACGCCATATCACGCGGCAGGTGGGGCGGTACAAGGCGAACGCAGCCGGCATAGACGCCGGCCTGAGCATACCCCGGCGGGAAGCCCCGTACCCACCCGCGATTTGCGCGAAACCCTGCCACCTCACCCCACTCAATGCTACCTGTCAAGCTCTAACCTACCTCTAAGCGACCTCTAAGCAGTCTCCAATGAATCGCTTCGGCCTTCGACGGATACTGGGTGAAGTTGCGCGAGACGGAGGGCAGGTGAAGCTGTACCAGGTGACGGCGAAAGACACCGACCTGGATAAGCTGAACGCCGCGATCGGCGGGCTGTCGTCGTACTGGGCAAAAGGGCGGGCGACGTCGCCCGGCCCTATCGGCAGAAGACGGGAGCGTTCGGAGCGGATGCTCCGGCCCCCGGAGGTTTGACTTGCGCCGGGCCGACATCCTATCATCGTCCCAGAGGTATTCGACGCCGGAAGGGAGGTGGCCGGACGATATCATGCGTATTCTGGTTGTAGACGACGATCCCGAGATTCTGGGGTTCCTCAAGCGTGGCCTCTCGTACGACGGCTACGAAGTCGATACCGCAAGGGACGGCTCCGAGGCGCTGGCCAAGGCCCGCGACGCCGAGCCTGCACTCGTCGTTCTGGACGTCATGATGCCCGGGATCGACGGCATAGAGGTCAGCAAGAGGCTGAGGCAGGCAAGCGGCGTCCCCATTCTCATGCTCACCGCCAAGGGTACGGTCGCCGACAGGGTGGCGGGCCTGGACAGCGGCGCGGACGACTATCTGGTCAAACCCTTCGCGTTCGACGAGCTCCTGGCGAGGATCAGGGCGCTGCTGAGACGAAGCCAGCCGACGGAAGGGAAGGCCTTTCGTCTCGCCGACCTGTCGCTGGACACCGCCACAAGAGCGGTCACCCGCGGCGGCGACGCGATCGACCTTACGGTCCAGGAGTTCGACTTGCTGGAGCTTTTCCTGCGCCATCCCCGCCAGGTGCTCAGCCGGGACCGGATCTACGAGAAGGTGTGGGGCTACGACTTCGGCGGCGAGTCCAACGTGATCGAGGTCTACGTCAGCTACCTGCGCTCCAAGCTCGAAGCCGGCGGCAGGCCGAGGCTGATACACACCGTTCGCGGTGTGGGTTACGTGCTCAGGGAGTAGACGGATGGCCATACGCTGGCGCTTGACCCTGTGGTTCTCCGTGATACTGTGCGCCGTTCTCGTGCTCACCGGCGTCGTCATCCACACCATCCTGCAGCACAACCTCTACAACGAAGTGGACGATCACCTCAGGCTCCACACCGCCGAGGCGCAAGCGGTCTTCGACACCGGCGGCGACCCCGATCCCGCAGACTACAACGCAATCTGTTCGTGCGTCCCCGCCGCCGTGGACGACTTCGGTTCTCCCGGGCTCTACGTTCGGCTGATCGATGAACAGGGAAATGTGGTCGGCCAGTCAGACAACCTCGGCGGCCTGGACCTTCCTCAGAGCCCTTCGCTGCTGGAGCAGGGGCTCGCCGGGGACCTGGCTTTCGACACGATCGAGGCACCCAATGGCACGAGGGTTCGCGTCATGGTCTCACCCCTGCAGTTCCGCAACGGGGTCCTGCTGCTGGAGGTAGGACAGTCGCTGCAGCCGGTGGACGCCGCCATGGGCCAGGTAATGTGGGCCCTGCTCGGGAGCATCCTCGCGGCCCTGGCCCTGGCCATCGCGTCAGGCGGTATTCTGATCCGGCGTGCGCTCGCTCCGGTCGTAGGCATCACCAATACGGCCCGGAGCATAGAGGCAAGCTCGGACCTCGGCCGGCGCGTCGGCTACGCCGGCCCGAAGGACGAGATAGGACAGCTGGCCGTCACCTTCGACCACATGATCGGGCGCCTCGAGAAGGCCTTTGAAGCTCACAAGCACTTCATCGCCGACGCGTCGCACGACCTCCGGAGCCCGCTGACGGTCCTGCGGGGCAACCTGGACCTGCTCAAGCGAGACCTGAGCGAGGAGGACCGCAAGGAGTCTCTGAGGGCGATGGAGGCCGAGGCCCAGAAGATGAGCAAGATCGTGGACGACCTTATCCTTCTCGCAGAGGTCGAGTCGGGCCAGGTCGAACGCACGGAGTCGGTTGCCCTCAAAGAGGTGCTTCTGGAAGGCTACGAGCGAGGGCTGCATCTGGCCGGGAGGCGGAAGGTCGTGCTCGGGCGCCAGGAGAGCATATCAGTGCCCGGGGATACTCACCGGCTGAAGCGGATGCTGGGCAATCTGGTAGACAACGCGATAAGGTACACGCCGGAGGGAGGCACTATCACCCTCTCGCTGTTCCGGGACGACGGCTGGGCACGCCTCGAGGTGACCGACGACGGCATCGGGATCGCGCCCGAGCACCTGCCCCACATATTCGAGCGCTTCTACATGGCCGACAAGGCCCGGTCACGATCGGCGGGCGGGAGCGGCCTGGGGCTGGCGATAGTCAAGGCCATAGCCGAGCAGCACGGGGGCAGGGTCACCGCCGCCAGCGAGCCGGGCAAGGGAAGCACATTCACAGCCTGGCTCAAGCTCTAGCCACGCTGTTCGATCCCTATCCGATTTCCTAATCTCCCTCTAATCCCCCTGTAAGCCTGCGCTAATCTACCCCTGCCATCATGAACATGCGTGAGTGCCCCCTGCGGGCGGTGC
>CAZNMB010000015.1:5162-14653 GCA_964574095.1 uncultured Dehalococcoidia bacterium | reverse complement strand
CCCGGAACCCGCACAGCATGGGTGAGGCCAACCGGGACGGCCACTTCGTCGGCAGGCTGCTGTAGATCAGGAAATCGAAGAGCCGGCGCGGTAGGCTTCGAGTCCCAGTCAACGCCGCGCCTCGGATGCGTCACGCCGTGGGCCGTGGATCGGCCGTCATCGTGATCTCAGGGGCAATCGTCGAAAGCTTCCTTCGCGCGACCGGAAACTCACCGGTCGCGCTCCGCTTGGAGACATGACGGAGCACGAACAACCATCTCCGCAGGAGACCGCCCGCCGGAATCACGATCCGAGCTCCAGGAGCAGCGGCGTCTGGTTTCTCGCGGAGGTCAAAGGCGGCACGGCGGACGAGAGCTGCTTCAAGCTCTGCGCCGAGGCGCGGAGCATTGCCGACAAGCTGGGCGAGTCAGTAACGGCAGTCATCCTTGGCAGTGGGATCGCAGACGTTGCAGGCCCCCTCGGCGCGTACGGGGCGGACATGGCTCTCGTGGTGGACAACCCGCATCTGGAGACCTATGCCGGTGAGGCGTACACCGAGGTCCTGGCCCAAGTCATCACCGCCGAGACCCCATCCATCGTGCTGCTCGCGGCAACGACCGTTGGCGAAGACCTTGCTCCCAGACTTGCCGCCCGCCTTGAGGCCATCCTCGTCGCCCACTACACCGAGTTTGAGATCGACGCGCAGCGAGACGTTACCGTCCGCAGGTCTATACACGGAGGCAACGCCCAGGCCACGCTGCTTCCCCGCAGAAGGCCCATCATCGCCACCATCGACACTCAGATTCTGAGTGAACCCAAGCCAAAACAGCGAGAGGGCCCGGACACCACACAGGCGCAGGTCCGGTTTGACCCCAAGTCCAGCCTCACGAGGATCATCGACTATCTGAGGGCTGACCCGTGCGCCGTCTGCGTCAGCGAGGCCGAGATCGTCATCGGCGTCGGCAAGGGACTGGGCTGTACCGAGAACGTGCACGCCGTGGAGGACCTGGCCCGTGTCCTCGGCGCTTCAATCGGCGGCAGCAGGCGCGCCACGGATGAACGATGGGTAGCCGATGAGAGGAGAATCGGGCTTACGGGCAAGACGATAGCGCCCAAGCTCTACCTGATCTGCGGCATCTCGGGGGCCTTCCATCACACCCTCAGTATCAAGGAATCGAAGTTCAAAGTCGCCATTAACACGGACGCCAACGCGCCGATCTCGAAGATGGCCGACCTGATGGTGGTCGGCGACATGCAGCAGATCATACCGGAGTTGACGCGACAACTGCGCGAGATGATGCGGCCGGCCGGATGACGCTCCGGCGCATGGCGTGAGCAATGCGAGCCAGATGATGAACATAGTGGTCTGCGTGAAGCAGGTCCCCGACGCAACTACGGTCAAGTTCGACATCCGAACGAAGAGCCTCGACAACCTCCACTACATCCTGGACCCGATCGATGAGGTCAGCGTCAGCGAAGCGATCAGGATCAGGGCCAGGAATGGGGGTGAGGTGACGGCAATCACGCTGGGGCCCCCGCGCGCCGAGGCGGCGCTGCGGACCTGCCTCAAGATGGGTGTCGACCGGGCGCTTCACCTCTGTGATGAGACTTTCGACACGGTGGACGCCCACGTGACCGCTCGGATGCTGGCACAGCACATGTCTGCCATGCAATGCGACCTGATCCTCTGCGGGAACCGCTCCATGGACCAGGCCAACGGATTTGTGGGCGCGGGGATCGCAGCCCGACTGAACCTGCCCCTGGTCAGCGCCGTCACTCGCATCGACGTCTTTGCAGACACGGCCACTGCCGTCGTCCACCGGCGTCTCAAGGGTGGAGACAGAGAGATAGTAGAGACCCCCCTGCCCGCCGTTATGACAGTGGACAGCGTGCTGACCGCGCCGGTATATCCCCGGCTGCGAACGATTCTCGCCGGCCAGAAGAAGAAGATTGAACGTATCGATGCCCGGTCGCTCGGTTTCGACCCGGCGCTGAGCGAGCCGGCCGTGCAGGTGGTCAGCGTCTCGCAGCCCAAGCCGAGACTGAAGCGGACCTCGGCTATCGACAGCAGCCTGTCGGCTACCGAGCGCATGCATTTCCTCATGTCAGGCGGCATGCAGCAGAAGAAGTCGAACGTCGTGCAGAAAGAGGCCGCCGCCGCCGCCGCCGACATCATACACTTCCTCATGGAGAAGGGCATAATCGCCAGGCCCCAGTGACATCGCCCCGTGGTCAGCCTCCCCGGCCGCCGCAGTCCGAACGCCCGTGTCGGCGCATTTCGGCGTCATGTCTCCCCCGCTGAGACCTCGGGAGGCAGCGTGCACAAAGCGGGTCCCCACCCCTTGACTTGAGCCTCCAATCCTGCTACGCTTAGCTCGAAAGGATTAGCACTCTCTATGGGAGAGTGCTAATCACGAGGCGGGCGGCAAAGCCGCACAACTCGCAGGAAAGGAGAAGGGAGATGGCGATCAATCTGAAACCTCTAGCTGATCGGGTTATCGTGAAGCCGGTCGAGAAGGAGGAAAAGACGAAGAGCGGTATTGTCCTGCCGGACACCGCTAAGGAGAAGCCGCAGGAGGGCGTCGTCGTGGCGGCCGGCCCGGGCAAGCTCTCGGAGGATGGGAAGCGGGTGGAGATGGAGGTGAAGAACGGCGACAGGGTGATCTACTCGAAGTACGCGGGCACCGAGTGGAAGGACAAGGGCCAGGAGTATCTGATACTTCGCGAGAGCGACATCCTGGCCAGGATAGGCAAATAGGGAGCCTGTCAACTAGAAATCACAGGAGAGAGGGAAGAGCAAATGGCCAAACAGATAATCTACGATGAAGATGCTCGGCGATCGCTGAAAAAGGGAATCGACTCCCTGGCCGGGGCTGTGAAGATTACGCTCGGGCCGAAAGGCCGCAATGTTGTCCTGGACAAGAAATGGGGGCCGCCGACAATCACCAACGACGGCGTCACCATCGCCAAGGAGATCGACCTGGAGGAGCCCTTCGAGAACATCGGGGCCCAGCTGATAAAGGAAGTCGCCACCAAGACCAACGATATCGCCGGTGACGGCACGACGACGGCAGTTGTGCTTGCCCAGGCCATGCTCCATGAGGGCATGAAGAACGTGGCCGCCGGGGCCAATCCGATGGCCGTCAAGCGGGGCATCGAGAAGGCTGTCAGCGTCGCGGTCAAGGAGATCGGGAAGCTGGCGACCCCGGTCGCGGGCAAGGAGCAGATTGCACAGATAGCAGCCATCTCGGCCGCCGACAAGGAGATTGGCATGCTCATCGCCGACGTGATGGAGAAGGTCGGCAAGGACGGCGTGATCACGGTGGAGGAGTCCAAGGGGCTCAAGTTCGAGACCGAGTACGTCGAAGGCATGCAGTTCGACCGTGGCTACATAAGCGCGTACTTCATCACCAACGCCGACCGCATGGAGACGGTCCTCGAGGACCCCTACATCCTCATCACAGACAAGAAGATCTCGGCGGTCGCCGACATCCTCCCGGTACTGGAGAAGCTGCTCCAAGTCTCGAAGACGCTGGTGATCATCGCAGAGGACCTGGAGGGGGAGGCTCTGGCAACGCTGGTAGTGAACAAGCTCCGCGGGACTATCAACTGCCTCGCGGTCAAGGCACCCGGCTTCGGTGACAGGAGAAAGGCGATGCTTGAGGACATCGCGATCCTGACCGGTGGCAGGGTGATCAGCGAAGAGATCGGGCGCAAGCTTGATTCGGCCACCGTTGAGGACCTGGGACGGGCCCGCAAGGTGACGTCGAACAAGGACAACACCACCATCATTGAGGGCAAGGGTTCCGACAAGGACATCCAGGGGCGGATCAAGCAGATCAAGGCCCAGATCGACGAGACCACCTCGGACTTCGACCGGGAGAAACTCCAGGAGAGGCTCGCCCGGATGGCCGGCGGCGTTGCGGTCATCAAGGTCGGCGCTGCTACAGAGGTCGAGTTGAAGGAGAAGAAGCACAGGGTGGAGGATGCCCTATCGGCGACGCGCGCCGCTGTGGAGGAAGGCATAGTCCCCGGAGGCGGCGCAGCGCTGGTCAGCATCATCCCGGCTCTCGAGAAGATCAAGGCGACGGGCGACGAGAGTACTGGCGTGAGAATCGTCAAGATGGCGCTCGAGCAGCCGCTGCGACAGATCGCGATCAATGCCGGCAAGGAAGGATCGGTCGCCGTGGACTTCGTCAAGAAGAGCAAGAAGATGATCGGCTACGACGCCGAGAAAGACGAGTACTGCGACATGGTCCAGCGCGGCATTATCGACCCTGCCAAGGTGACCAGGGCAGGGCTTGAGAACGCAGCGAGCATCGCCGCTATGGTCCTCACCACGGAGGCACTGATTACGGACCTCCCCGAGAAGGAGAAGACGCCGCCAATGCCCGGCGGCGGCGGCATGGAGGGCATGTACTAGACACGACCAGGTTCCAGAGCGGGTGCGCTCGGGCCTGACAGACAGCGCGTATCGACGAAGAGGCGGCTGTGCAATGGTGTCACAGCTGCCTCTTCTGTTGTTCGCGACTGCAGCCTGCAATGAGTGCTGCTGTTCTGGAGGCTGCATGGAATCGCGGGTGCTTGAAGAAGACCCGTTCATGCCGGTCACCGATGAGTGTGGCGACATGCCGCAGGGAAGAAGACGTCCTAGCCTGCACCTTGGAGACACCCGCTACCTGTCGGCATTAGGGTTGACCCTTGGACGGACAGAGGCCGCGCCACTTCGCCTCGTCTTGCCTCCGGGATGCCGTCCGTGGTATTCAGCTTCCCATCCCGACGATTGACGTCGGACACGGCCTTCACGAGCGGGTCACGCTGGACGACTACAATCGCTTTCCCCTGTGGGCTAGAGGCGGAGCAGTCTCTCCACTCGCTTGCGGCCGCGCCCCGGCCCAACGAGCGCCAGCGAGAGCTTCTCCGTCCGGAACAACGCCCGCGCCACGCGCTGCACGTCCTCCGCAGTGACTGAGTCCAGAATCGACAGGACCTCGTCCACCGTCTTGATGCTTCCGGTCAGAAGCTCCTGGCCTCCGATCCAACCGGCGACGCTGCGAGTGTCCTCCATGCGGAGCAGGAGACGGCCCTTCCCAAGCTCCCTGGCCTTGGAGATCTCGGCATCCGAGACCGAATCGTCCTTGAGCCTCACCAGCTCTCTGAGTATGGCCTCAATCGCCTGCTCGACCTTGCGCGGATCCACGCCGGCGGATACGTTGATCGATCCCGAGTCGTGATAATGGCTGGTGTGGCTGTGGATTTCGTAGGCAAGCCCCAAACGCTCGCGCATTTCCAGAAACAGGCGGCTGCTCATGCCCTCCCCGAGGACCAGGTTGAGCAGGTCAAGCGTGTACCGGTCGGGATGGTCATGCGGTATGCCCCGTACTGCGAGACACAGGTGCGACTGCTCCGTCTTTCGTGTCTCCGCGTCGAAGCGTGGCGACGTCTGGTCGTTGATGGACGGCGTCCACACGCCTGCCGGGCCATTGGGCCACCCGCCCAGAACCCCATCGACGGAGCGCACAACATCCTCGTGGTCGATATCACCCGCAACGGCGACCACGGTCGTGTTCGGCAGGTAGCTGCCCCTCACGTACTCTACAATCATCGAGTGGTCGATGGCGGCGACCGTCTCCTTGGAGCCGGCGACGTCACGGCCAAGCGGCTGGTCGGGCCATACAGTCTCATCGATGAGCATGTCAACCCGGCTTTGCGGGGAGTCCAGGCACATGTTCAGCTCTTCGATGATGACCTTGCGCTCGTTTTCGATGTCAGTGGCGTCGAACCTCGAGTTGAGGACCATATCCGAGAGCAGGTCAAGCGCCAGTGCAAAATGGTGCCGCGCGACCTTGGCCCAGTATACCGTCAGTTCCTTGTCCGTCCCACCGTTGAGTACACCCCCGACACCATCGATTGCCACCGCGATGTCTTTGGCTGTCGGCCGCCGCTGCGTTCCCTTGAAGCACAAATGCTCGACAAAGTGCGACAGACCGGCCTGCGAGGCGGCCTCATAGCGCGAGCCGGTGCCGACGAACACGCACACACACACAGACCGCGTGTGCGGCATCGGGCTGGTGAGCACTCTCAGGCCATTGTCCAGCGTCGTCTTCTGGTACACATCACTCCGTTCCGCGATAAGGGCGAAAGGGCCAGCCTCGGCCCATTCCCCGATTCTAGTGGCGTCGTCCTTCCGTGTCAAACCACCACGGCTTCCAGTGAAGGAGACAGCCGCCCCCGGGGCGAGCGGCGGGCACGTCACCGGGACGTCTTCGGCCTTATCGCGCCACGCAGGGCCTTGAGCAGCGATCCGGCGTGCCAGTCGAAGGAGGAGTCTGTCGAACTCAGAAGCTGCTTGTGAATGCCGCTTCTCTCAACCACCGCGAAGATCTGATCGATCTGCCTGTCGCTCAAGTTCTCGTACATCCGGCGTGCGATGTATCCGAGCTGTAGTTCCTTTGCCAGCAGCGCGCGCCAGGCCGCATCGTAGCGAGACAAGTGCCGGGAGGACAGGTCATCCGCGCGAAGGGCCTCATTCACAACGCTGACGGCCGCCTGCGCGCCCAGCAGCCCGTAGTATATGCCGCCCCCCGTCGTCGGCTTGCAGTGTCCGGCGGCGTCCCCTATGACCACGACACGCTGTGTGCTGGTCTTTCGAAGCGGCACCAGAGGTATGCCTCCATACCTGAACCTGGCGTCCCATGAAGCAACCTTGCCTTCGGCAGAGAGTTTCGACAGGAGTCGTTCCAGGTACAACCCCGGCTTCCGGCGCGTCAGCAGGCCGACCAGACCGCGCCCCGGCGAGGTCGGCACAACCCACGCGAAGAATCCCGGAGCGATGCTCTGGCTGAAGTGGCACTCAGTCTCGCGGACGCCCCGAAGCTCCGCATGCGCCTGGGCTCCGAGGACGGAATCTCCCGCCTGCCCAAGGCCAAGCTTGCGGGGCAGCCGCCATCCAAAGCCGCTGCTGACGACGGCGACCCTGCCGGTGACGGCGGTGGTGACGCCGCCGCGCTCGATGGCCATCTCGACACACTCATCTCGCGGCACTATGTCGGCTACCCTGGCCGAGAGCAGGTACTCCGCTCCCTCGCGCCGAGCCCGGTCCGCGAGGGCCTGATCGAAACGGGCGCGATCCACAACGTAGGCCTGGGGCACCTCCCTGGTCAAGACGAGCTCCTTTCCTGAGGGGGACAGAAGCCTCGCCGAACTAACCTCGCCCACTATCGCGTTGTTGGTCTCCGGAAACCTGTCAAAGCTCTCCCGGCTCACGATGCCCGTGCAACAGACGGCGGCACCAACCTCTGACTGGCGCTCGAGCACCAGTACCCGGTGCCCAAGCCTGGCCAGCGCCAGAGCTGCGTAGCTGCCCATCGGGCCCGCGCCTACTACCAGGACGTCGTGTTGGTCCGCCAACTCCGGTGCTCCCTCTTGCCCCCAACGTGCTCCCGACCCCCGACTATGCTAACATCATGCTGCACCGCCCTCAAGGCAGGCGCTTCGCCCACTTGCCTTGCCTGGGAAGGCCCGCTATACTTACCTCCAGTCGTAGAAGGGAGACAGACCATGCCGCCGTACGCCTTTTTCAGAAAGAAGTACATGCCCCTGGCTGAGGCGAAGATCGGCGTCATGACGCACGCCCTTCACTACGGGACCGCCTGCTTCGAGGGTATCCGCGGCAACTGGAATGCGGACGACCAGCAGCTCTACGCGTTCCGCTGCCGGGAGCACTACTCCAGGCTCCTCAAGAGCTGCAGGATACTCAAGATAGACCTGCCCTATTCCGCTGACGAGCTCTGCGACATGACGGCGGAGCTGGTGCGCCGGTCGGGATACCGCGAGGACGTGTATATCAGGCCTCTGGCCTACAAGAGCTCGGAGGCGTTCGGGGTCAGACTGCACGACCTCGAGGACGATTTCTTGATCATCGTCACCACGTTCGGCCCCTATTTGGACGTGAGCAAAGGAATCAGGTGCGCCACGTCATCGTGGCGCAGAATCAGCGACAACATGATACCGCCACGCGCCAAGATCTGTGGCCTTTATGTCAACAACGCCTTCGCCAAGACGGAGGCCATCGACAGCGGCTTCGCCGAGGCCATCATGCTGACCGCGAACGACCACGTTTCCGAGGGGAGTGGCGAGAACATCTTCCTTGTGACCGACGGCAAGTTGCTGACGCCGCCGTCTACCGACGCCATCCTCATCGGGATCACGAGGGAGACCGTCATCGAACTCGCGAAGAACGAGCTCGGTATTGACACCGTTGAAAGGCACATCGACCGCAGCGAGCTGTATACGGCGGACGAGTGCTTCATGACCGGGACCGCAGCCCATGTGACGCCGGTCGTCGAAATCGACAACCGCAAGATTGGCGACGGGGGCGTCGGCAGGCTGACCAAGCAGTTGCAGGAGCTGTACTTCGACATCGAGGTCGGCAGGAACAAGAAGTACCTGTCCTGGTGTACCTCCGTCTACCCGACGAAATAGCGGGCCCGGAGCGCATCTCACGGCGGGGCGGCCTTCTTCCGCGGACCGGGTTCCTGGCGGCGCGGTGTGCTGATTCTGGCCACTGGGCATTCATAGCATGACTCAGGCGATGTCGTCGCAGAAAGCTGGAGGCATCGAGCTATCCCTGATAGCCCCCACCTACAACGAGAAGGACAACGTCCGGCCGCTTGTCGAGAGAGTGCACAGAGCCCTCTCGTCGTACAACTACGAGCTGGTGATAGTGGATGACAACAGCCCCGACGGTACGGCTGATGTCGCCAGGAAGCTTGCCTCCGACTACCCCGTCAAGGTCGTAGTACGCACCAAAGTGCGCGGTCTGGCTTCCGCTGTCGTGGCCGGCTTCGCGGAAGCGAGTGGGCGCATTCTAGGTGTGATCGATGCCGATCTCCAGCATCCTCCGGAGGCGATACCGGCCCTGCTGGAGGCTGTGAGGGCCGGGGCCGACGTCGCAATCGGCAGCCGGTATGTGCCCGGTGGCGGCGTTGAAGGATGGAGCCTCAGCAGGCGCGTGATTTCCCAGGGCGCGAGGACACTCACCCGCCTTGGCCTGTCTTCCGTCCGCAAGGTACATGACCCGCTCTCGGGCTTCTTCCTGTTCCGCATGGAAGTCATCGAGGGCGTGGACCTCACTCCTACGGGATACAAGATACTCCTTGAGGTCGTGGTGAAGGGACGGGCCGCGAACGTGGCGGAGGTCCCCTACACGTTCCATGAAAGAGAACGCGGGCAGAGCAATCTCACGCTCAAGGAGGAACTGAACTTCCTCAGGCACCTCGTACAGCTTGGCCGGTTTGAAGGTGACATACAACGACTCGTCAAGTTCTGCATCGTCGGGGCGACGGGCACCGGGGTCAATCTCGGGCTCCTGGCGCTGCTCGTCGAGGTCGGCGGCCTCAACGAAACGCTGTCCGTGGTGATCAGCTATGAGATCTCTATCCTGAACAACTTCATGTGGAATGAGCTGTGGACGTTCAGGGACAGGCGGTCCGGGGGCACACGATCCATGC
>CAZNMB010000015.1:890-5152 GCA_964574095.1 uncultured Dehalococcoidia bacterium | reverse complement strand
ATGCTGGCTCGAGCCGCCAAATTCAATCTGGTGAGCCTCGGCGGCTTCGGCATCAATCTGGCCGTGTTCTCTGTGCTGTTCAACGTGCTTGGCGTGTTCTACCTGGCCTCCGAGGCCATTGCGATACTATTCGCGCTGGCGTGGAACTTCGTAGTGAACGTGAAATGGACGTGGCGAGCGGGGCAAGGAAGCCGGCGCACCTGATCAGGAACTGGAGGAGATACTGCATATGGCCCAGGACTACTTCGTCCTCGTCTTCGTAGCGGCCGTGGGTGTGTGCCAGATAGCGGCGATCCCCGCCGGGTTGAGGGGCCTGTGGTTCTTCAACAACCGTGGAGTCCAGGGTGTCTTCGGGGCGGCCGTGATCGCCGGAGCTTTCGCCTGGTTCTACGCCACCGGGGAGCGCAATGTACAGCACAGAGTGGAAGGAGCCCAGCAGTTGTCGCTCTTCCTCGCGGCGATTGTCCTCGCCTATCTGGGCACCGGCATCGTGGCCTCGATCATTCATCTGCGGTCGTCGTCCGCGGACGACCATCACCCGCGGGGCAGAGCGTCTGACGTTGGCATGCAAGCCCTCAAGTCTACCACCCTGCTCGGCGCAATCCTCGGCCGCCTGCGCAAGCCGGACGGGAGGGACAACTGATGCCTCCTCTCGCAGGCTGGACGCTGTGGATAACCGGATTCGTAGGCAAGGTACACGCCCTTGACGCATTCATGAGCTTCCTTGCCAACGACTTCTTCATTCCTGTCGCGATCGCCCTGATCATGCTCGGCCTCTGGGTCGGCCATCCCGAGGCGCTTCGCAGGGACAAGCTGCAGCGGGCGGTCATGAACGCCTCCATCGCCATCGGGGTCTCGACCCTCGTCGTCAGGATAATCAACCTGCACGACTTCTGGCCGAGACCCTTCCTTGCGGCTGATACGGCCCTTCGGGAGAGCGCCCACCGGGCGGCCGAGATCGTCTTCTACCTGCCGCACGATCCGACGTTTCCCAGCAACGCCGCCACGATATCGTTCGCCGCCGCCACGGCTGTCTGGCTGGGGCATCGTGTGGCCGGCACGATACTGTTCTGTCTCGCCTTCCTGTGGGTGTTCGCGCGTTTCTACGCAGGTATTCACTTCGCGGTGGACCTGGCCGCAGGCGCCATGATCGGGGTCGCGACGAGTCTGATGATCGCCAAGGTGTTCATGCCGCGGACGGAGCCCGTGCCCACGTGGGCGCTCAAGCTGGCGAGGTTCCTCTACCTTGCCTGAGGTGGCCTAGGGCTGCGCGACGGGCCGGGGCTCTGCCGGCGCACCATCGGCACCGTACCTGCTGCGACAGGTCTCGTGGCTTTCCTGCAGCCCGCAGGCATTGCATTTTCCCCCGCCGCAGCTCGGGGTCTCCTTCCCCGACTTCGCGCGCTCGTACTCCCTCTTGAGGAAATCGAGGCTGATTCCCGTGTCGATGTGGCTCCAGGGGAACGTCTCGTCAAGCGGCCGCTCGCGGCGTGCATAGAACTCAGGCTTCAGGCCGCACTCGTCGAACGCCGTCTGCCACCGCTCCCATCTGAAGTGCTCGCTCCAGGCGTCGAACCTCGCACCAAGCTCCCAGGCGCGCCGGATCACATCCGACAGTCGCCTGTCCCCGCGCGACAGCACGCCCTCAAGCAGGCTGACGTCCAGTGACTGCCAGGACAGATGCACTCCCGCCCCTCGCAACCCTGCCCGCAGCAACTGCTGCTTCGCGGCAAGGTCTTCGGGCGACGCCTGCGCCACCCACTGAAATGGTGTGTGGGGCTTGGGAACGAAGGTGGAGGCGTTGACCCTCACGTTGAGTCTGCCGTTGCCGATTCTCCTGATCCTCCGCACCAGACGGACTATGCCATCGACATCGTCCTCTGTCTCGGTGGGCAGTCCGAGCATGAAGTACAACTTCACACTCCGCCAGCCCCTCTCGCATGCGGTCTCGATGGCCTCGACGATGGCGTCGTCGGACATGGCCTTGTTGATCGCACTCCGCAGGCGCTCGGACCCGGCCTCAGGAGCGAAAGTGAACCCGGCCTTCTTCCCATCTCCAAAAGCGTCCGCCAGAGCGACCGAGAAAGTATCGAGCCGCAGGCTGGGCATCGACAGCGTAAGGTTCTCTCCACGCGACTTCCGGGCAAGCGCGCCCACCAGTCCGGCCACATCGGGATAGTCGGTCGTGCTGAGAGAAAGCAGCGACACCTCGTCATACCCGCAGTTCCGAGTCAACTCCTCGACAGCTCCGATGATCTCTCCCCGGGCCCTCACCCTGACAGGGCGGTAGACGATTCCAGCCTGACAGAAGCGGCAACCCTGTTGGCAGCCTCGCTGGATCTCCACCGCAGCTCGGTCGTGCACCACCTGGATATGCGGCACGATCGGCCTCGTAAGCGGCGGCGGTAGCGTGTGGACAAACTGTCGCCTGACCGTGGGAGGAGCTTCGGGGATCGCAGGCTCGATCGACTTCAGGGTACCGTCATCATGGTAGACGGGCCGGTACAAGCACGGCACGTAGACTCCAGGGATTTGGGCGACCTCGCGCAGCAGGTCGCCCTTGCCGGTCCGGCCTGCCCGTTTCCAGTCGCGCAGCGCGCTCGTAAGCTCCGGTACTACCTCCTCACCCTCCCCGACAACGAACAGGTCAATGAAGTCGGCGATCGGCTCCGGATTCAGCGAGCAGGTCCCTCCAGCTATGACCAGCGGAAGCGAGTCGCCCCGGTCGCGAGTCTGCAGGGGAATACCCGCCAGCGACAGCATGTTGATGACGTTGGTGTACGTAAGCTCGTAGCCCAGGGAGAATCCCAGGACGTCGAAATCCCTGACGGCGTGCCTGGACTCGAGGGTAAAAAGCGGCAGGCCGCTGCCGCGCATCGAGACCTCCATGTCCACCCAGGGAGCGAATACCCGCTCCGCGAGGACGCCTTCCTGCCGGTTCAGCACGTCGTAGATGACCGCAAGGCCAAGGTTCGACATCCCTATCTCGTAGACGTCAGGGTACGAGAGGGCAATCCGCACATCCGCGGATTCCCAGTCCTTGACGATACTGTTCCACTCGCCGCCTGCGTAGCGTGCCGGTTTGGTCACGCTCCGCAGTAGCCCTTCGATATCTGCCATGTTGCGCCTCAACGTCTCATTATAGCTTCACGGCGTCGCAGGCGCAAACTCGGCGCCGTTCGAGCTTGACTCAGATCATTTGGCGGCTTAGGCTAGGCGTGACATGAGCGGCCATACGGTAGATGAGTCATCCCCTCGTGCAGCGGACGTAGAGATCATCCCCGATGCTCCCGCAGTTGAAGCCGGTCGCCCTGTCGGCCGCCGCAGCAGGAAGCGGCTCGCCTACATGCTCATTCTGATGCTGGGCGTGATGTCTATCATTCTCGTGATGATCCTCGTCAAGAGGCCGACCAACCCGGTGGAGTACGCTCGGACCATCGGCTACGGGGGGGTGTTCCTGATGGCGGTCATCGGGAGCTTCTCGCCTGTCTGGCCCCTCCCCGGCTCCTGGGCTGCCGGGCTGGCCGCCGCATTCGGACTGAACCCGCTCGCAGTGGCCCTGGTGGCGGGTCTGGGAGAGCCGATCGGCGAGCTGTCGGGATACGCCGCGGGGTACGGCGGCCAGATCGCGATCAACAAGTGGAAGCGCTATGCTCAGATTGAGAGCTGGATGAAGAGGCACGGCGGTATCACCATCTTCTTCGTATCGGCCATACCGAACTTCTTCATCAAGCTGGCCACGATAGCCGCCGGCGCTCTCCGGTATCCTCTGTGGAGGTTCTTCCTCTTCTGCTGGGCGGGCAAGACCGTAAAGTCCCTCGGCTTCGCCCTGGTGGGGAGCTGGGCCGCTGACTGGCTGGTGGGCATCTTTCAGGGCCGATTCTAGACGCTCCTTCCCGCTGGAACCGCGCCCCGGTGTTCAGACACGCGCGCCGTCCCTTGTCTTCCGGTTTGCCCACCGTATGCCGTTGCGGTACAATCAGCCCAGCATTCCAGAAGCGAGGACTGCCGTATGGAGACGCTCCTGGTCGCCCTGGTGGGGATACTGCTCGCGCTGCTGCTCATCGTCCTCGCGTTGCTTCTCAGGCCGAGGAAGGTCGATGTCCCAGCGATCGAAGAGATGGAGAAGAAGCTGAGATTCGCTCTCGCCTCAGCCGATTCGGTCAAGGAGGTGTTGGAGGTACTGGATGACATGCCCCGCGACCTCATGCAGTCCATCACCAAGAGCCTGGGCAAGCGCACCGGCAAGCTCAACGAGCTGA